>CALQJO020000001.1 GCA_943330915.2 Rhodoferax sp. OV413
GGCGGATTTTACGCGAGTGCACGCGTCAGTGCCATGCCAAGCCACGTGGCCAGCAGGCAAAACACCACACTACCTAAGGTGTAGATCAGCGCCTGAATGACCAGGCCGCGTTCGATCAGCAGCAGAGTATCCAGCGAATAGCTTGAGAAGGTCGTAAACGCACCTAAAAAACCCACCATCAGCAGTGCTCGCAGCTCGGTATTGACCGGCAAGCGTTCGACCAGTAAGACGTAGAGTATGCCAATCAACAGCGAGCCGCTGACATTGACCAGCCAGGTGCCCAGGGGCAAACCAGACATCGCTGTTGTGTTGTTATTCCAGCCTTGTACCAGAGTGATGGAGGCATGACGCGCCATGGCGCCAGCGGCCCCGCCTGCGGCAATCGCTGCATAGGTGGTGAACACGGACATGTTATTTCTCCTCGTCCGTAATGCCTGTTTTGCGAGTGTTATCGGGATAACGTTTTAATGAGCTGAGTTTGTCCTGTTCACGCAGCCACTGCAGCTTTTCGCCAATCTTGATTTCCAGGCCATTACTCACGGGAAAATAATACTGTGTGTCCTTAAGTTCAGGCGGAAAGTAGTTTTCCCCTGCCGCATACGCGCCGGGCTCATCATGCGCGTAGCGGTATTCCGCACCATGCCCGAGTTCCTTGTTAAGACGTATGGGTGCATTGCGTAAATGCACGGGCACATCGTAACCCGGCTGTTTGCTGATATCGGCTTTGACCTGATTGTAGGCCATGTAAACCGCATTACTTTTGGGTGCACAGGCCAGATACAAAACCGCTTGTGTCAGTGTCAGCTCGCCTTCCGGTGAACCCAGCCGGGTCAGTGCATCCCAGGCTGACAATGCGATCTGTAAGGCGCGCGGATCCGCGTTGCCGATGTCCTCGCTGGCCATGCGAACCAGCCGCCGGGCTACATACAGAGGATCGCAGCCACCATCCAACATACGCATCATCCAATACAGAGCGGCATCCGGCGCTGAACCACGAACGGCTTTGTGCAAAGCGGATATCTGTTCGTAAAACAGGTCACCGCCTTTATCAAAACGCCGCACCGCACCTTGCAGGGCCTGATCAAGAATGGCCTGGTTGATAGGCTCGCCGTCGTTGACCAGATCGGCGGCAATTTCCAGTAGATTAAGCGCTTTACGCGCATCACCATCGGCAGCTGCTGCCAACCGGTGCAGGTTGTCTGCATCAATCAGGAGCGCTCGTTGGCCCAGGCCGCGAGGTGTATCCTGCAGCGCCTGCTGCATCAACTGAACAATTTCTTCGTCGCTCAGGCTTTGCAATACATACACGCGAGCACGTGACAACAGGGCGTTGTTGAGCTCAAACGACGGGTTTTCCGTGGTGGCACCTATAAACACAATGGTGCCTTCCTCGATATGCGGTAAAAAAGCATCCTGCTGGCTTTTGTTGAATCGATGCACTTCGTCGACAAACAACAGGCTCGCCTGCCCTGTCATCTGTTGATGTTGTTTTGCCAGATCAATTGCCGAGCGGATTTCTTTGACCCCTGACAAGACCGCAGACAGGCTGTCATAACGCGCGTCACACAGTCGGGCGACCAGTCGTGCCAAGCTGGTTTTGCCGGTCCCGGGCGGGCCCCACAGTATCATGGAGTGCAATTGGCCGCGCCGCAGCGCTTCCCCCAAGGGTTTGCCTTTTGCCATCAGGTGCGTCTGGCCGATGTATTCCGTTAGATTGCGGGGGCGCATCCGTGAGGCCAGCGGCTGTGCGTTGTTATCGGGCTCAGCCTCGTCCGCTTCTGCGGATTTGCTGCTCAGTATGTCAAAGCCCGACTGTTTCACGTTTATCCAGCACATCCAGAAATTCATCATCAGGCGTTGTAAAGGTGAACACAGATGACTCAAGTTCGAGATTGATTTCCCGGTTGTTAAACTCCCAGAACGTACGCTGACCATTGGTGTTGATCAATAAAATTGACACCAGTTCGCCCTGCTCAAAATACAGTGAAACCTGTTCATAAAGACTTGCCGGGTCATTGGGGTACAGCATGAACTCCCAGTCGCTGGTGTTCATCGGGATGGCACTGATGGTGTATTCCGAAACAATTGCGTCGGTGTTGCCACTCAGTAGTTGCGCTGCGAGCTCTGAACGACTGGCATCCCAGTTCTCGATGCTCAGTTGCAGCAGATCGGGCTGGTAATTCCACAGGGTTTCGCCGTCAGTGACAATCAGCTCCGGAAATGGAAGCAGAGTCTCCCAATAAAACCCATGCGGCCGCTTGAGCATAAACAGGATTTCGCTTTCTTCCAGAACACCGCCGGTATTTTCAACGATCAGCTGGCGCACATCAGCGCGAAAAGTCTGCAGATTCTCCAGCAGTGAGTCCAATTGCTCCTCGGCGCTGAGTGCGGGTTGTTCAGAATCTATCGTGTTGGCCTCAGTCGCAACAGCGCTGGCATCGTCACTTTGTGCCTGTACGCTGGTTGACCCTGCTGCTAGTAGCATTGCCAACAACAACGTCGTCAACACGGCTGGCAAAGTCAAAACATCAATCTTAAAGTTGGACACAGAATTTCCCCGGCAAGCGCGTCATCGCATTTTACAGGCTATCGAGGTGGCGGTGGTGCCAGCACTTCGCGGCTACCGTTTGTGCCCATTTCTGACACGACGCCTGCAGCCTCCATGGATTCAATCATACGCGCTGCCCGGTTGTAACCGATACGTAATTTGCGCTGTACGGCTGAAATGGACGCTTTTCGTGACTCGGTTACAAACGCGACTGCTTCGTCGTACAGCGCATCATCTTCCTCACCTTCGCCGTCACCACCGCCCATGTTACCCATGTTCATTTCACGTTCTTCAACACCTTGGGTAATCTCTTCGATGTATACAGGTGAGCCCCGCGATTTCCAGTCAGCAACAACGCGATGCACTTCTTCATCGCTCACAAACGCGCCATGCACCCTTCTGGCCAGACCGCCACCGGGTGGAAGAAACAGCATGTCGCCGTGCCCCAGCAGTTGTTCTGCCCCGCCCTCTCCCAGAATTGTGCGCGAGTCGACTTTGGACTGCACCATAAACGACAGGCGTGTCGGGATATTGGCCTTGATCAGTCCGGTCAGTACATCCACGGACGGACGTTGTGTGGCCAGGATAAGATGAATCCCCGCTGCCCTTGCTTTCTGTGCTATCCGGGCAATCAGTTCCTCTACTTTTTTACCTACAACCATCATCATGTCAGCTAATTCGTCGACAACAACAACAATGGTGGGCAGCGGTTCCAGTGCAGGTGCGGTCTGATCGTCCTGCAGAATCATCGGGTCTGGCCGCCAGATCGGATCATAAATGGGCGTGCCGTCCTTGATCGCATCTTCAACTTTTTTGTTGAAACCGGCGAGGTTGCGCACCCCCAGCGCCGACATCAGTTTGTAGCGCCGCTCCATCTCAGCGACCGACCAGCGCAACGCATTGGCCGCGTCTTTCATATCGGTAACAACCGGTGTCAACAAATGCGGGATGCCGTCATACACAGACAGCTCCAGCATTTTGGGGTCAATCATGATCATGCGCACATCTTTGGGCGATGACTTATACAGCAGGCTGAGGATCATGGCATTAATCCCCACAGACTTGCCTGAACCGGTGGTGCCGGCTACCAGCAGATGTGGCATTTTTGCGAGGTCCACTACCACCGGTTTGCCCACAATGTCATGTCCCAGTGCCATGCTGACCGGAGACTGCGCCTTGTCAAATTCAGGTGAAGACAGAACCTCGCTGAACAGGATTATCTCCCGGTGTTCATTGGGGATTTCGATACCAATAACTGTTTTACCGGGAATCACTTCAACAACGCGCACACTGACGACCGCAAGGGAGCGGGCAAGATCTTTGGCGAGTCCGGTGACGCGGCTGGCTTTGATGCCGGGCGCAGGCTGAACTTCAAAACGGGTAATCACCGGCCCGGGATTGACGGCAGTTACTTCAATATCAATGCCAAAGTCCTGAAGCTTTACCTCCAATAATCGGGACATTGCCTCCAGCGAATCCGTTGAATAACCCTTGAAGGCGGTTTGCTTTTTTTCGTCTAGCAGACTGATTGCCGGCAGTTCACCCGGCGCATCCGCTTTGAATAATTTACCCTGGCGTTCCTTTTCAACACGAGGACTGCGCTCAACGGGTGTTGTCAGCACCGGATCGATACGCGGTGGCGTGCGCTTTTTATCCTTTTCTATACGCACATCCATGGCACGTTTGCGTTTTTCCAGACCTTCCTGAACTTTCTGCGACTCTTCACGTCTTTCTTGCCATGCCCGGAAATTTTCCAGCGCTATTGCATAGCCGGTTAAGGTCCAATAACCGACTTTGTCGACTACCACCATCCAGGAAATTTCAAAACAGACGGTCAATCCAAGCAGAAACAACGCCAGAAAGATCAATGTGCTGCCAAGGCTTGCAAACACTGGAACGCTGGCATTGGCCATGGAATTACCGATCCAGCCACCGGCTAGCCAGGTGAAGTCTGCAGGCATGGCGAAATGCAGGGTTGCCAGTGCGCAGGCACCAATCGCCAGCAAGAGAATACCCACTGCGCGTATTGCCAGCATGCGCCAGGAAATCATCCGGTGTGATTCATCCTGCCTGAACAATAAAAAAAAACGTAACCCAAGAGCTGCAGGGAAAATGTAGGCGAAGTAGCCAAACATATGCAGCAGCACATCAGCCGTCCACGCCCCTACCCGACCTACCGCATTTTCTACCGGCGCCCCGCTCCCTGTGGTGGTAAATCCAGGATCAGCAGGCGAGTAAGTCAACAATGAAATCAACAATGCAAGGACTACAAGAAAGGCAATAATCAGCGATCCTTCGCGCACAATACGCTGCGACAGACCCGTTAATCTTTCGTCCTGTTGGGTTTTATTTCTGGAGGCATTTTTCAAAATTTATCAGTCGCCTGCGTAGTCTATTTAATTCAGTTTCGCGTAATGACAGCGCCATCATAATCAATTTTTATGGGCAGCGGAACCCGCGGTTACGGTTGCTACGCAGCATATCACAGAGATTCTGCTGGAAACCTGCTTGATAAAGACAAGCGCGCCACCATTGAGGCTATAATGCGCCCCATTGTGAAAATTGTCCGTTTGCAGGAATTTGTTTTATGTCTACACAACACCATCGATTGATTATCCTCGGTTCAGGTCCTGCCGGTTATACCGCTGCTGTTTACGCGGCCCGCGCCAATCTTCAGCCGGTGGTTATTACCGGCATGATTCAGGGTGGCCAACTCACCACCACAACGGATGTCGATAACTGGCCCGGTGATGTGGAAGGCCTGCAGGGACCTGACCTGATGGATCGTATGCGCCGTCATGCTGAACGGTTTAATACAAACATCCTGTTTGATCACATCAACCAGGTGAATTTGCAGCAACGCCCGTTTTTGCTCAAGGGTGATTCGGGCGAATACAGTTGCGATGCATTGATTATTGCGACAGGAGCGTCTGCGCAGTATCTAGGGCTTGAGTCGGAAACGGCATTTATGGGTAAAGGTGTTAGCGCCTGTGCAACCTGTGATGGTTTCTTTTATCGCAATAAGCCGGTAGCTGTTGTCGGTGGTGGTAACACTGCGGTAGAGGAAGCGCTTTATCTGTCAAACATAGCATCGCACGTTACTCTCATTCACCGGCGGGATACCCTGCGCGCTGAAAAAATCATGCAGGACAAACTGTTTGGCAAAGCCAAGACCGGCAACATTACGATTATCTGGAATCATGCATTAACCGAGGTGCTCGGTGATGAGATGGGCGTGACCGGACTGGATATAACCAGTACAAAAGATAACAGTATCCAAAGATTGACTGTTGATGGTGTGTTTATCGCCATTGGCCATAAACCGAACTCAGATATTTTTGCCGGTCAGCTGGACATGAAGGATGGCTACATCAAAATTCACAGTGGCACCGAAGGCAATGCAACTCAAACCAGTGTGCCTGGTGTGTTTGCTGCAGGCGATATCGCCGATCACATCTATCGTCAGGCGATTACCTCCGCCGGTTTTGGCTGCATGGCTGCGCTGGATGCGGAAAAATTTCTCGACCAATGAGCGATGCCAAATAAAATGCCAGCACCCTATTGGCTGAACCTTGAATCAACGGTATTTCCGGATGTCACTCTGGCTGCACAAGAACCGCCTGGTTTATTGGCCGTTGGTGGCGATCTGAGCACAGAGCGCCTGTTATCCGCCTACGCCAGTGGCATTTTTCCATGGTTCACGCGCGACTCACCGATCCTGTGGTGGAGACCTGATCCGCGGATGGTCATGCGGCCCGGCAACGTGCATGTATCCGCCAGCATGCGAAAGTTGATTCGTCAGCAAAAATTCAGTAACTCGCCAATCAAAGTCACGATGGACATGGCATTTGCGGATGTCATACGTTTGTGCGCAGAGCTGCGTGAAAAGCAGGATGGCACGTGGATAACGGCGGAGATGCAATCTGCTTACCTGGCGTTGTTTAAGCTGGGACATGCGCACTCACTGGAAGTGCGGCAGGATGGCAGACTGTTGGGTGGGCTTTATGGCGTGAGTCTTGGCGGAATGTTTTTTGGTGAGTCCATGTTCAGCACGGCACCCAATGTTTCAAAACTGGCGTTTATTGCCTTGGCTCTGCAGTTGCAACGCTGGGGTTATCATCTCATTGACTGTCAGTTGCCTACTGATCACTTGGCCAGTCTGGGTGCAAATCCAATGGCAAGAGTGGAGTTCACCAAACAGTTAACTGCGGGCCTTGCGATCGCCGGGCGCTCAGGCAGATGGCAGTTTGAAGAGGATGTTTTTGCGTCGCTGTTTTCGGGTTAAGACGATGAGCAATCATGGCTGCGCAGGATAGCCAGAGTAGCAAATGCGTTTAAATTCGCGGAGTCATCCGCTGCCCTTTGCCAATCACTGATTAATCAGGCAAAATGCGCGCTCAATTTTCGCAGTGGGATACTCTGTTTAATGTCCAAAGAAGACCAGATTGAAATGGATGGCGAAGTGGTTGATACCCTTCCCAACACCATGTTCCGTGTGAAGCTGGAAAACGGCCATATCGTTACCGCTCATATCTCCGGCAAAATGCGTAAGAATTACATTCGTATTCTGACGGGTGATATAGTCAAGGTAGAACTGACGCCGTATGATCTCACTAAAGGCCGCATTACCTACCGCGCTCGTTAAGCGCGGCAGGACTTTGGCCCACGTTGGCTCAGCTGTGTGCTGAGCTCAACTCCTTGCCCTCAGACTTTTTCTGTTTGCTGCGCATCTCCAGTTTTACCTCGTCATTCTGAATTGAAACCAGTACTTCCCCGCCTTCACTCAGGCTGCCAAACAGAATTTCTTCCGCGAGCGCTTTTTTGAGCTTTTCCTGAATCAGCCGCGCCATGGGTCTTGCACCCATCAGCGGACTGTAACCATGTTCTGCAAACCACTCGCGAGCAGACTCGTCCACATCAAGAGTGACCTTTTTATTGTCTAGTTGTACCTGCAATTCCACCAGGAATTTGTCGACCACTGTTCTGATCGTTGCGGGACCAAGAGGCCCAAATTGCACGATTGCATCAAGGCGATTGCGGAATTCCGGGCTGAAATTGCGCTTGATGACTTCCATGCCATCGCTGCTGTGATCCTGATGGGTGAATCCAATGCTGGCGCGTGACATTTCCTGGGCGCCGGCGTTAGTCGTCATGATCAGAATGACATTGCGGAAATCAGCTTTGCGGCCATTGTTGTCAGTGAGCGCGCCGTGATCCATTACCTGCAGTAACAGATTAAAGACATCCGGATGCGCTTTTTCAATTTCATCCAGCAGCAAAACACAATGTGGATGTTTGCTGACTGCTTCAGTCAACAATCCGCCCTGATCAAAACCGACATAACCCGGTGGCGCACCAATCAAACGCGAAACCGTGTGTCGTTCCATATATTCGGACATATCAAAGCGCAGCAGTTCTATGCCCATGATACGCGCCAGCTGGCGGCTGACTTCGGTTTTACCAACCCCCGTGGGGCCGGAGAACAGGTATGAGCCGATCGGCTTGTCAGGATTACCCAGGCCGGCGCGCGACAGCTTGATAGCGGTAGCGAGTGAACTGATGGCTTCATCCTGCCCAAACACCACCATCTTCAGATTGGTTTCCAATGATCTGAGGGACTGCACGTCAGAGGTGGTGACGTGTTGTGGCGGAATTCGTGCAATGGCTGCCACAACCCTTTCCACGTCGGATGCCTGAATGAGTTTTTTGCGTTTGCTTTCTGGTTGCAACCGCTGCCAGGCACCAGCCTCATCGATAACATCAATGGCTTTGTCAGGCATAAATCGATCATTGATGTACTTGCCGGCCAGTTCAGATGCGGCACGCAAAGCACTGTCGCTGTAACGCAGATCGTGATGTTCTTCAAAGCGCGACTTGAGGCCCTTCAATATCTTGTAGGTGGTTTCTACATCAGGTTCCTCAACTTCAATTTTCTGGAATCGTCGCGACAAGGCGCGATCCTTTTCAAAAATCCCACGATATTCTTGGTAAGTGGTGGAGCCGACACAGCGCAGTTCGCCAGTTGTCAGAACGGGTTTGAGAAGATTGGAGGCGTCCATGACTCCGCCTGAAGCAGCACCAGCACCAATGATGGTATGGATCTCGTCAATAAACAAAATCGACTTCGGATTCTTTTTTAATTCGCTCAGCAAATTTTTTAAGCGCTTTTCAAAATCGCCACGATATTTGGTGCCTGCCAGCAGTGCACCAAGATCCAGCGAATAGATGATGTTGTCCTTCAACACATCAGGCACCTGATGTTCTTCAATCATGCGTGCCAGGCCTTCAATTACTGCAGTTTTACCGACACCTGATTCGCCGGTCAGCAAAGGGTTATTTTTTCGTCGACGACATAACACCTGAATAACCCGCAGCACTTCCTTTTCACGACCGATAAGCGGATCGATTTTGCCTTGACGGGCCAGTTCGTTCAGGTTGGTCGCATAACTTTCCAGTGCGCTTGCAGTGCTTGCGCTTTCTTCATCGCGATTTTCCTGACCAGTTGATTCAGGGCGCGCGTCATTACTCTGCTGACGGCTGATCCCGTGGCTGATGTAATTCACGATATCTAGTCGAGCGATGTCTTGCTGACTCAACAGATAAACGGCCTGGCTTTCCTGTTCACTGAAGATGGCGACCAGGACATTTGCGCCGGTCACTTCCTGCCGGCCTGATGACTGCACATGAAAAACCGCGCGTTGTAGCACGCGTTGGAAGCCAAGTGTAGGCTGAGTATCGCGATCAGTTTCCTGCTCGGGAACGATGGGTGTTGTTGCATCAATGTAATCTCGTAATCCGGCACGCAGTCGTACCGGATCGGCGCCACAATTGAGTAACACATCAAGCGCGACTTGATTGTCCATCAGCGCCAGCAGCAAGTGCTCTACTGTCATGTATTCATGACGCTTTTCTCTGGCAGTGTCAAACGCTGAACTCAGCGTCAATTCCAAATCCCGGCTCAACATACGTTAACCCTCCTCACAGTTTGCAGCGCCTTTAACAACAAGCAACCGCATAAGGTACTTACTGGATACAACATGAGTACTACAGTAGCGCACTTAGGCTCTGATAAACCAATCATCATTGTGGTTCACGTATCAATTTCTAGGTCACACAATAATGGCTGATGATTTTCACGCGAAAACTCGTTGACTTGCTGCACCTTGGTTTCAGCAACATCGCGACTGAAAACCCCACAAACGGCTCTGCCCTCCGTATGTACTTTCAGCATGACACGAGTAGCTGTTTCAGATGTGAGGTGAAAAAAATTGATCAGCACGCGAACAACAAACTCCATGGGTGTGTAGTCGTCATTCATCAATATCACTTTGTACATAGGTGGTTTGGCCAATTGTGGTCTTGTCAGTTCTGCGGCCAATCCCTGATTTCCATCAGGGCGCCTATCAGCTTCCCTTGGGGACTGCAAGCGAATATCTGACATGATCTGTTTACCCTCTGTGACAAAACTATCTGCACTCACAAGATCGTTTTGTGTATCCGTTTCTTTCAGTAACATATTGGTGCTTATGCCTTTTCTTCAAGGGATTTAAATGCGGATTTTAGTCTAATGCCTTATGACGGAGTGTTGCAAACAGTCAAAAATGATGAATAATACCAAGACAAAAGGAAAGAAATTCAAGTTAAGGACCAACACTCAGGGTCAAATTGATCCAGCGTGTAACAATTAAAATAAAACTATACGTGCAATGGAGTAATAAGATGGCTACGGGACAAGTAAAGTGGTTCAACAATGCCAAAGGTTTTGGATTTATCCTTCCTGATGATGGCGGCGATGATTTGTTTGCACACTACTCTGCAATCGGTATGGATGGCTATAAGACATTGAAGGCTGGGCAGGCTGTCACCTTTGAGACGATCGAAGGCCCCAAGGGTCTGCATGCAACAAACATCAAAGCATCGGGTCAACCGCAAGCCTGATTATGCGGCGGGAGTTCTGATTCCGGGCTCCCGCCTCAAAGCATCTGCCACTCGTCACATTGCGCCTTTCAGCTATACTGCGTCGCATGCCGCAACTCATTTTATTCAACAAACCATATAATGTGTTATCACAGTTCACAGGCGCTGAGCCCGAGCACACGCTGTCAAAATTTATAACCCTTCCTGATGTCTACCCTGCCGGACGACTGGACAAAGATTCCGAGGGATTGCTGTTGCTCACCGATTGTGGAGAGACACAGGCAAGGATCAGCGACCCGGCATTTAAAATGCATAAGACCTATTGGGCTCAGGTCGACGGTGAGCTCAGCGACCAGGCACTTGCACAACTGCGCAACGGGCTAATACTCAACGACGGCCCTACCCGCCCGGCGCAAGCAGACAGAATTAGCGCACCCTTACTGTGGGATCGATTCCCGCCGATCCGCCTGCGCAGACATATTCCCACCAGCTGGCTGGCGCTGACCATTGCTGAAGGTCGCAACCGCCAGGTGCGACGCATGACCGCAGCCATCGGCTTTCCCACACTTCGATTGGTACGTTATCAGATTGGTGATTGGACCATTGATGGCTTGATGCCTGGTGAGTGGCGTCAGTTATCACTTCCTGACCGTTGGTGGCGACGGCCTTCTGTCAAGCTTGACCGGATTTAGACCAGCGTTCAGCGGCACGATAGTCTGATTCACGACTGGCAACCCATTCACTGTGATTGCCAGCAATCTGTTTTTTCCAGAATGGAGCAGATGTCTTCAGATAATCCATGATGAACTCAGCCGCTTCGAATGCAGCGGAGCGATGAGCACTGGTGGTAATGACCAGCACAATCTGATCTGCAGGTGCCAACGTCCCTACCCTGTGGATGACTCGGATAAACTGCAGGGGCCAGCGCTCCAGCGCTTGCTCAGCGATCCGGACCAGTGCCTGTTCAGTCATCCCGGGATAATGTTCAAGGGTCAATGTTTGTTGCTCCGAAATTTGCCCGCCACCATGAGCGATATCCCGTACCAGGCCGGAAAAGCAGACAATGGCGCCCGGGTTTTCAGAATGCTGCCGTGCGCTGTCATATTCGGCGGCAAGATCAAAATCTTCGGTTTGCACACTGATACAGGTTTGGGGCTGCATAGGTAATCAGCCTCCGGTCATCGGCGGAAAAAAGGCAACTTCCTCACTACCTAGCAGCCGTGCTGAGCGATCAGCGACGCTCTGATTGACGGCTATCAGTACCAGTGAACTGTTCAGCAGCAATTGCCAGGCATCACCTCGGGTTGCCAGGTGCTCTGTGAGTTCCGCGACCGTGTATACATCATCTGGCAGGTTAATCTGCTCGGAGGTCTTGCCCAGTGTTTCACGGACGCTGGCAAAATATTGAATAGTCAGCATATTACTCAGTTGCCCCGATAGTAACCGGATTTGCCACCGGATTTCTCCAGGACGCGAATGTTGCTGATAACCATGGCGCGGTCTACCGCCTTGCACATGTCATAAATGGTCAACGCAGCGACGGATGCTGCCGTCAGAGCTTCCATTTCTACGCCGGTTTTTCCGTCTACCGCGCACGTTGCGCTGATCAGTACTTTATGCCTTGCGACATCCATCTCAAAATCAACACTGACGCGGGTCAACATTAATGGGTGGCACAACGGGATCAGGTCAGAACACTTTTTGGCTGCCTGAATCCCCGCTATCCGGGCAACCGCCAGCACGTCCCCTTTTTTGTGAGCGCCGTCAGTAATTAAAGTGAACGTCTCAGGCAACATGCTCACTTCTGCTGCTGCCGTTGCAACACGCGCTGTGACGGCCTTGTCACCAATATCCACCATGCGGGCACTGCCACGCTCATCCAGATGCGTCAACTGCGACATATCGACTCCAATTTTGATTCTTGCTGCCTTGCGGCGTCTTTTCCGCCGTGCATTATGACTCTAATTGCGGTTTAAGTGGAGGCGCTTGCAGGCGATTTCCGTTAAACTTGCCACCCGCAGTGAATTGCAAATCCGGAGCGTGTGTTGTCACCGCGCTGCGATACCATGAACCCTTGAGAATCTGAACAGCGATGACTTGGTATCCCCATACAACAGTAGCCGTTGTGGTTGAACAACAGTCTGTTAACGGAGTTGAGCAGTTCGCTGATACTCCTGCGGCACAACGACGATTTCTGATGGTCGAAGAGATAGTGCACGGCCAGCATGTCTTTAATCAGCCGGCCGGGCATTTGGAACCAGGTGAAACCTTGCTGCAAGGCGCTGTCCGGGAAGCGTTGGAAGAAACGGCCTGGCTGGTTGAGCCAACAGCCTTTCTTGGCTTGTACCAATATATTTCGCCGGAAAACAACGAGTGTTACATACGCAGTTGTTTTGTGGCAAAGGCGCTGCACTTTGATGCACAACGTCACCTCGATAGTGACATTGTTGCAACACACTGGATGACACTTGACGAAATTTCCGCACGCAGTTCCCAGCTTCGCAGCCCTGTTGTGTTGCAGGTATTGCATGATTACTGCCATGGTCAACAGTTCCCGTTGTCTGTTATCAGGATGCTTTAACACTCTTACTCTTGTGATTGGTAAATGAACAAAGCCCCCGAAAAAACCCGAGTGATTGTAGGCATGTCCGGCGGCGTCGACTCATCCGTTGCTGCCTTGCTGCTGATGCAACAGGGGTATCAGGTTGAAGGTCTGTTCATGAAAAACTGGGAAGAGGACGATGATACCGAATACTGCACTGCAAGGGCTGATCTGGCAGATGCGCAATCGGTCAGCGACAGACTGGGTATCAGGCTTCACACGGCCAATTTTTCTGCCGAATACTGGGATGGTGTTTTTCAGCACTTTCTGGATGAATACCGGGCCGGTCGAACGCCAAATCCGGATATTTTGTGCAACCGCGAGATCAAATTTAAAGCCTTTCTTGAATATGCTCTGGCGCTGGGTGCTGACTGTATTGCCACCGGGCATTATGTGCGCCGTCGGCAGGATCAAGGGCAGACTTTGCTGCTTAAAGGCCTCGATCCCAATAAGGATCAGAGTTATTTTTTAAGTGCGGTCAATGAATCCTGCCTCGAACGAAGTCTTTTCCCGGTCGGTGATCTTGAAAAAACACAAGTACGTGCAATCGCCAGCGCTGCAGGGTTGGTGACGTCGGGCAAAAAAGACAGTACGGGGATCTGTTTTATCGGAGAGCGTAAGTTCAGGGATTTTCTGCAACAATATCTTCCGGCACTGCCGGGTGACATTGAGTCTGTGGATGCCGAGTTGTTGGGCAGGCATCAGGGACTGATGTATCACACCTATGGCCAGCGTCAGGGATTGGGAATAGGCGGGTTACGTCATCACTCCGAGGAGCCCTGGTATGTGGTCGGCAAGGATATGCACAGAAATGTGCTGATTGTCGCTCAAGGCAACGATCACCCCGCCCTGTTCTCTTCAGGGCTCATTGCCAGTCAATTGGTGTGGATAAACAATCAGATACCAGTTCTGCCGATGAGCTGTACGGCAAAAATCCGTTATCGACAGCAGGATCAGGACTGCGAGGTGAGTCTGACGGATAAAAATAATCCGCATCAGGTCACGGTGATGTTTAATTGTGCACAACGCGCTGTCACGCCAGGACAGGCGATTGTGTTTTATCAAGGAGAGTTATGTCTTGGAGGAGCGGTAATTGAACAATACATCCGGTGAGTTTACAGATTGGGAATACCGCAATATTGCGCTGGCGGTGGTGACACAATGCGCTGTTTTGGTTCATGAGCTGGCCACTAACGGGCGTGCCTCAACAAACTGTATGCACGCGTGTCTCAAACCGGTTTATCAACTGAATGCCGATACCGTGGCCAGTTTGTATCCCTCGCCTGCTGAATTTTCCCAAGGTATGCAGGTTCTTCAGAACAGCTTTGATAGCAAAGGCTTGCGAGAGCATGCTGAAGTGGTGCGTTATATGCTGGGGATGTTAGTTTTGCAGCAGCATCTCGGTCGCAATCCAGCCATGATGTCAGAGATAGGCGCGCGTCTGCGCGACTTTGGACCGGAATACACCAGTGGTCTGGGTGATCATGATGTGTTGTTGAAAGCGGATTGCAGCAGGCTCGCTCGGCTTTATCAGGATACGATCAGTCTTCTCAGCTACCGAATACATGTCGCCGGAAATCCTGAACACCTGCGCAATCAGCAAGTTGCAGAGCAAATCCGAGCAGTATTGCTGGCGGGAATCCGTTCGGCAATGTTGTGGCATCAGTTAGGTGGCCGGCGTTGGCATTTGTTTTTTTATAAAAAGCACATTCGCCAGACCTTGAGTGATATCCGACGCAAACTGATCAGTGTCAGCACGCATTGAGCGTGGATTTCAAAACATCTTTTGAGGAAAAACCTGTTTCATGACTATCTCAACCCTGACCGCTATTTCGCCGATTGATGGCCGATATCGTGCACGCACAGAAGTGCTAAGTGATTTTTTCAGCGAATACGCTCTGATCCGTTACCGGGTACTGGTGGAGGTACGTTGGTTGCAGCAACTGGCGGCCCATCCCGGGATACCCGAAGCGCCTGCGCTGAGTGCCAATGCCCGCACCCGGCTGGACAGACTGGTCAGCGAGTTTACTGTGAGAGACGCAGAACGCGTCAAAGACATCGAGCGCACCACCAATCACGATGTCAAAGCAGTTGAATACTTCATCAAGGAAAAAATTGCAGATGAAGCAGATTTAAAAGCCCAGCTGGAATTTGTGCATTTTGCGTGCACCTCAGAAGACATCAACAACCTCTCTTATGCATTGATGCTGCGTGACGGCCGTGATCAGGTCATGTTACCGCTGATGAAGCAGTTGATAGACCAATTGCGAAAACTGGCACATGACACTGCCGCTCAGCCGATGCTGGCGCGCACACATGGTCAGACCGCCTCTCCAACCACAGTCGGCAAAGAGATCGCCAACGTTGTCTACCGGCTGGAAAGGCAGTTGAAGCAATTTGCAGACAGTCCGGTACTGGGCAAAATCAACGGCGCCGTTGGTAATTACAATGCGCACCTGAGTGCTTATCCGGATGTTGACTGGCAGGCCAATGCGCAGCAGTTCGTGGAGACACTGGGGCTACACTGGAACCCATACACCACTCAGATTGAACCGCATGATTTTATTGCGGAAATGTTTGCAGCCTGTTGCCGCTTCAACACCATTGTGATTGATCTGGACCGCGATATCTGGGGCTATATCTCACTGGGGTACTTCAAACAGCGCGCAATTGCCGGTGAGGTTGGCTCCTCGACCATGCCTCATAAAGTGAATCCTATTGATTTCGAGAATTCAGAAGGCAATCTCGGTATTGCAAACGCCGTCATGCAGCATCTGGCTGAAAAATTGCCGATTTCCCGCTGGCAGCGTGACCTGACAGACTCAACCGTGTTGCGCAGTGCCGGCACGGGTTTTGCCCACGCGCTGATCGCCTATCATGCCACCCTCAAAGGTCTGAGCAAACTCAGCATCAATCCCGCTATGCTGCAGCGAGACCTGGATAACAGTTGGGAAGTGCTGGCAGAACCCATTCAAACGGTGATGCGTCGTTACGGTGTTGAGCAAGCGTACGAAAAGCTCAAAGAGCTGACGCGTGGGCAGACTATCAACGAAGCCGTTTTGATTGAGTTTATAAACACCCTTGATATCCCTGAGCAAGCCAAGGTAGCGCTTCGCACCCTGCGCCCGGATAACTATATTGGAAATGCAATCGAGCAAGCCCGGGCCGTCTGATCACGGATGCCGTGCCACTCTTTAACTGTTGTCAAACTGACTGAGGAATTGCCTGTGCTGGATTCAGTGTTGCCCGAGAGCTTTGATGCGCAGGTCTTTCTGCGTGACTACTGGCAAAAGAAGCCTTTGCTGATCAAAGCAGGCGGTGTGTCGTTTCTGGATCTCATAGAGCCTGAAGAGCTGGCAGGACTGGCATGTGAAGACGGTGTTGAATCACGTCTGGTGCAGGTAAATGCTGCGCAGGATACCTGGGCGCTCCGACATGGCCCATTTACCGAGGAAGATTTTTTAACCTTGCCCGAGTCACATTACAGCTTGCTGGTGCAGGCCGTCGATCAATGGGTGGATGATGTTGCTGCATTGCTTGCAGATTTTGCCTTTATTCCCTCCTGGCGCATCGACGATGTGATGATCAGTTATGCGACCGATCAGGGTAATGTTGGGCCACACTTTGACTATTATGATGTGTTTCTGATTCAGGGTATGGGGCAAAAGCGCTGGCAGATCGGCGATATGTGCAACAGCATGACTGAACGCAGTGACAGCAGTGGCCTGCGGTTGTTGAAGAATTTTGTGGCGCGTGAGGAGTGGATTGTTAATCCGGGCGATATTCTCTACGTCCCTCCCGGGTATTCACACTATGGTGTTGCAATAGGCAACAGCATGACCTACTCCGTTGGCTTCCGTGCACCTGCCCATGCTGACATCCTCAGTGGGGTCCTTGATGACGCGCTGGACAGCCTGTCAGAAGATCAGCGATTTTCTGATGCAAGTGCCCGGCTGCCTCAGTATCCCGGCGAGATCACTGCCGATGTGGTTGAGCACCTGCAAGACATCATCCGCGAGCAGATGCTGGACACTCAGCGCATCAGGCAATGGTTTGGGCGCACTATGACCACACCCAAGTATCCGTTGCAGGATGATGCCGGAGATCATGCTCCCCATGAACATGGGGAACATTGTGACCATGACCACGATGATGAAGAGGAACAGCTGTTAATTGAGAGCGTGGTGGATCTGCAGAAGGCAGTCAACAAAGGCGCGGGTGTCTACAAGGTGCCCGGCGCCCGCATCGCCTACGCCTTGGCTGACGGTAAAGCCGAACTGTATGCTGACGGCGAGTGCCATGTGTGTGATTCCCGCTTGCTAAGCTTGTTACAGGCTATGAGCACCCCGGGCAAAGTTGATGAAATTGACAGAGTTGTCATCGCCGCCGCAATCAAAGATGAAGAGGCGTCAGCACTGTTACTGTCGTTGTATAAGGGCGGCAGTCTGGTTGTAGGTTAAGGGTTGGGAATTCGGGTGATTTATGTTCTTAAAGCGTAAGAGGGTTAGTTTGATACAGGCATTCAGAAGATTGCACATCAGTGTGCGGGCTGTGTTGACCGCGTTGTTCGCGGTGTTGATGGTTGGTGCCGGCAGCGCGGCTTACGCACAGGCTGACAGCGAAACTCAGGCAGATGCTGGCTCAGAACGCGCAGCCATTGAGATCATCACCATTCAGAATCGGGATCCTGCTTTTGTACGGGCAGCCATCGGGTCTGCCCTTGATCCTCGCGGCAGTATCGCGCAGGTGGATAACAAACTGATTGTTGCGACCACGGCCACCAATTTACAGCAGTTAAAGCAATTGATTGAACAGAATGATCTGCCGGCGCGCCGGCTTGTAGTCAGCGTTGATTTTGACTATGCAAGCCCTGCAACCCGTGTTTTTAATGTGGTCAGTGCAGCGCCGCAAAGTGTGCAGGCGATTGAAGGCGATACCGTTTCATTCAGCGCTGGTGACGCATCTGCAGGGATGCCACAGTTAATGCTAACCGCAATTGTTCAAGAAAATCTTGCTGATGCGGACATTGTCATCAGCAACGTGCCCGGATTTACCGGCCTGCATCGCATACAACTGACTCTGGGGGAGTGGTACATTATCAATCCTGCAGAATCGGCTGAGGAGCAAGTGCAGGCGCAACAAGAGGCAGCGATGCCAGAGCTTGCGCAACAGACTTTGGCTGATCCGTTAGCCCCTGTTGTTGCACAGCTGCCACCGGACATGGTTGCGGCAGTCATTGAACCATCACGACAGGCACAGATTGCGGTTCGGGTGGATGTATTACCCTGATGCCCCCCCTCCTGTTGCAGACCTTGCCCTATCACCGCGACAGCGCTGAGTGGATAGGCCGTTTATCTCTGCTGACCGGCTGTATCTGCCTTGAAAGCGGGTTGACTGCGCAGAATGAAGCCCGATTCGATATTCTGACAGCACTGCCCACCGCTCAGGTGCGGGTCATGGCAGAGCCTGACGCAACAGGTGATGCGTTTTGCCGCGCGCAACAGCTTCTTGATGCGCATCGGTTGCCAGCAATACAGGACGGTGTCCTCGAACATCTTCGTCATCTGCCATTCAGTGGCGGATTGCTGGGTTACTTCGGATACGAGGCCGCTGGGATTGCACCAAAACCTTCAGATAACAACAGCAAAACTCCGCTGAACAGCATGCCGCTCGCGGTGTTTGGTGTATACGACTGGGCCATTATTGTTGACCATCAGCGTTGCAGCACGGAATTTTTCATATTGCCTTACTGCCCTGCTGAGATTCGGTATCACGTTCTTCAGTGGCTCGCGGCAGCGCCTGCGTATGACCGTGAACAGGGCGTTGTCGCCTTGGAAACCAGCTTCCAGCCACTGATCGATCGGGATCAGTACGCGCATGCGTTTGAGCGTCTGCAGCAATGGATACTGGCTGGCGACTGCTATCAGGCTAACCTGGCTATACCATTCTCCGCTGCCTTTAAGGGCAAGGCACACGATGTTTACCAGTGGTTGCGACAACAAAGCCAAAGTCCGTTTTCGGCCTATGTGGATGCGGGTGATTTCCAAATACTCAGTGTGTCGCCGGAACGCTTTTTGTCAGTAAACGAGGGGCGCGTGTTCACCCAGCCCATTAAAGGAACCCGCAAACGCCTGGAGGATCCCGTCCGGGATCAGGCTGAGCAGCAGGACTTATTGAACAGTGAAAAGGATCGCGCTGAAAATCTGATGATTGTCGATTTACTGCGCAATGATCTTGGGCGGGTGAGCATTACCGGCTCTGTGAAAACAGAGTCGTTGTTTAAACTGCATAGTTTCACGCATGTGCATCATCTGATCAGCACTGTCAGTGCACAGTTGCCTGCAGAGACCAGTCCGCTGAGTGTTATGCAAAGCTGTTTCCCGGGAGGTTCAATTACTGGAGCACCTAAAATCAGGGCGATGCAGATCATTGCGCAACTTGAAACAGTCCCGAGAACTGTCTACTGCGGCAGCATTTTTTACTGCGACTACTTAAATCGGATGGATAGCAGCATCCTCATTCGCACCCTTCTCAGCACTCAAGAGCAGCTGTTTTGTTGGGGCGGCAGTGGCGTGGTAGCAGATTCGGTGATGGCGGAGGAGTACCAGGAATGTCTGGATAAAGTCTCCGCGCTCATGAACCTGCCACTTGCCTGACCTGGCCCGGTGTCAGAACGTCAGTTCGCGATTGCTGGCCTTGAGAAACTCGCGTTTCAGATCATCATACTCATGCACCGCCGGAAATTGCGGGAATTCTCTGATCACGTTATCCGGCGCACGAAACAGAATACCCGCTTCGGCTTCTGCCAGCATGGTGGTGTCGTTGTAAGAATCACCTGCGGCAATACATCGGTAATTCAGACTGTGAAAGGCCTTTACTGACTGACGTTTGGGGTCTTTCTGACGCAGGTGGTAATTGACAATCATGCCCTTATCATCAGATTCCAAGCGATGACACAGTAGCGTCGGAAAACCCAGTTGGCGCATCAGTGGTTGAGCAAACTCGTAGTAAGTGTCGGACAGGATAACCACTTGAAAACGCTCGCGCAGCCAATCCACAAACTCGCGCGCACCCGGCATTGGCGCCATGCCAGCAATCACTGCTTGTATGTCTGGCAGACCCAGGCCATGCTCGCGCAAAATTCGCAGCCGTTGCTGCATCAGCACATCATAGTCGGGGATGTCACGTGTCGTGGCCCGCAGTTCTTTTATTCCCGTGCGATCGGAAAAATCTATCCAGATTTCCGGCACCAATACTCCCTCAAGATCAAGACAGGCAATTTCCACGTGATTTCCCCTCAGCATCAACAGAATTGAACAAAGTCGCGATTTTATAGTGCCGCAGTTGTGCTTGCCAGCACGAACCAAACGGAATCTCTCAAGACCTTAAAGGCCTCAATCGCCGCAGACTCGCAGCTTGTTGTAAGATGCGACATTCTTGCTAACCAGCATCGGGGATACATCATGATTAATGCCGCAAACATCGCTGAGATGAATGACAAGTTTCAATCAATGCAGCCGCGCGCCATTCTCGCAGAGGTGTTTTCCGTGTTTCCGCAGGCCGCAGTATCTTTCAGCGGCGCAGAAGACGTTGCGTTGGTGGTGATGGCCAAGAAACTGAACCCAGCTGTCCGTGTATTCACGCTGGACACTGGCCGCCTGCACCCGGAAACGTACCGGTTTATCGAGCAGGTACGTGAGCAGTACAGTCTTGAGATTGAGTTTTTATACCCGGACACGGCAGCGCTGCAGGCGTTCACCCGGGAAAAAGGTCTTTACAGCTTTTATCGGGATGGGCACGAGCAGTGCTGTGGCATCCGCAAAACTGAGCCGTTGCGCCGTAAACTGGCCCATGTCGATGCATGGATTACCGGGCAGCGCCGTGACCAGAGCCCAACACGCGCCCAAGTGCCCGTGGCGCAGGTTGACTCGTTGTTTGCCGCACAGGGTCGTAGCCTGTTGAAGTTTAATCCGCTGGCGAACTGGAGTTCACAACAGGTGTGGGAATACATCAGAATGTTTGAACTGCCCTACAACGCCTTGCATGATCGCGGCTTCACCAGTATCGGTTGTGAACCCTGTACCAGGGCGATTGGCCCCAATCAGCATGAGCGAGAAGGTCGTTGGTGGTGGGAAGAAGCAACCGCCAAAGAGTGTGGGCTGCACAAAATAAACATCGATAGCCTTACAGACTAGAACGGCAGATGCCTGAGAAAGGTCAGCGTCGCGGCAGCACAATATTCTTGAACAGTTCATCAACGTCTGATTGTGTCTGACACATCAATACCTTTTCCATGGTTTTCCGATCAAGGTGATCGGCAAACATATGTATAAAGTCGAGCATGTAGGCACGCAGCATGCTGCCTTTGCGGAATCCGATGCGGGTTATGCTGTCCTCGAACAGGTGACTGGCATCAATCGAAATCAGATCAGCATCCTTGGTCGCGTCATATGCCATGTGCGCCACAATGCCAATACCCAAACCCAGCCGCACATAGGTTTTGATGACGTCTGCATCGGCGGCGGTAAAGACAACTTTTGGATTTAAACCGAGTTTTTGGAAAGCATCGTCAAGTCGGGCGCGCCCTGTAAAACCTGGCACGTAGGTGACCAGCGGATACTGAGCCAGTTCTTCCAGTGTTACGCCTTGCCGGCCAGCCAGCACATGATGTTGCGGCACCAGCACTGCCCTGTTCCATCGGTAACATGGCATCATCATCAAATCGCTGAACAGTTCCATAGCTTCGGTTGCGATCGCAAAATCCGCTGTCCCTTTGGCGGCAATCTCGGCTATTTGGTAAGGAGTCCCCTGATGCAATTGCAGCGAAACTTCAGGATAGGCATCGATAAAACGACGGATCACCGGCGGCAGAACATAACGGCTTTGAGTATGCGTCGTGGCGATCGCCAGGCTACCGGTACGCTCATCACTGTAGTCAGCTGCCAGTTTTAACAGGTTTTCTGATTGCTGCAAGACGACTAGGGCTTGTTCGATAATCGCTTTACCTGCCGGCGTCATGCCACTGATATGCTTACCATTTCTGACAAATATGCTGACGCCGAGTTCAGACTCCAGTGCTAATATCTGTTTGCTGACTCCCGACTGCGAGGTATGAAGTCGCAACGAAGCAGCCGACACATTCAGGCCCTGGTTGACGACTTCACAGATGTATCGAAGCTGTTGCAATTTCATGGCTGCTAAACGCCTTTTGAGGTCAGGTTGGGTTCGTTGGCAACACCGTGCGGAACGTGACCAGTGGCCACATGCTGGCGCGCAGAGTCACAATGGCCCTGTTGATCATCAAAAAACACATCAGCGTCATAAGCTTTGAGGAACACTCCTTTTTCCATGCCCCCCAGAAACAGGGATTCATCAATTCTGATGTTCCAGGCGCGCAGTGTTCTGACCACTCTTTCGTGCGCGGGCGCTGAACGGGCGGTTACCAGACAGGTTCTGATAGGCGACTCACCCGGTGCAAAGGCCAGTTGCAGCTGTTGCAGCGCCGCCAGGAACGGTTTGAAGGGGCCACCTGAGAGCGGTTGATTGGCAGCCAATTTTTCGTTCAAGGCAAACGCTTCGAGGCCCTGGGTCTTATAAATTCTTTCCGATTCATCTGAAAACAATACGGCATCTCCATCAAAGGCAAATCTGAGCGCATCATCACGCCCCGTGTTGCCTGCTGACGGCAGAATAGTTGCAGCAGCCACACCCTGCTCCAATGCCTGCCGGACATCGGATCCATCCAGTGACAGGAACAAATGACTGTTAAACGCAGAGATATAACGATAGGGGCTCTGCCCGCCTGAGAATGCCGCCCGGGTAATCCCCAGCTTGTAGTGCTCAATCGAATTGAAGACTCGCAGGCCGGTGTCGGCACTGTTTCTGGATAACAGGATTACTTCAACACGTTGCGAATTTAGTAAAACATTGAGGTGCAACAGTTTTTTGACCAGATTAAATGCGCCGCCAGGTTGCAGGGGTTCGTTTTCATGTGCTATCTGGTATTGCTGATAAGCATCCAGACCTTGATCTTCAAAAATCTGGTGACTTTCTGTCAGATCAAACAAAGCCCTTGATGAGATGGCAATCACTAGTTTCTGGGGCTTTTGATCAGTTGAAAGAGGTGTCTTTATGTTGGTCATATCAGGCATTCCTGTAAACTGGCAGCCAGCCAGAACTCACGGGTACAACAATGAGCAGCAAAGATACATCAAATATCAAACCCGAAATAGCGTTGGTCCTCTCGGGTGGTGGCGCGCGGGCAGCCTATCAGGTAGGTGCGTTGCGTGGTGTTTCAAGTGTGCTTCCCAGAGACATCTGTAATCCGTTTCAGGTTATTTCGGGAACGTCGGCCGGGGCCATGAATGCAGTCGGACTGGCTACCCATGCACATAAGATGCGCACGGGTGTCAAAATGCTTGAATATGTCTGGCGAAATATCAGCAGCGATAAAATCTATCGGCTGGACTCAGTTGGTCTGGTCAGCAGTGCATCAAACTGGGTGTTCTCCTTTCTGGCCAATCGGGATGCGCGCACGCCGACATCCTTGCTCGACAATAGTCCACTGGATAATTTATTGCAGGAAATTCTGCGTCTGGAACGAATAGAGGAAAACATAAAAGCCGGTTACCTCAACAGTCTTGTGGTGACCGCGTCCGGTTATACCAGCGGTGAGTCTGTATCATTTTTTCAAAGCAACAAACCGGTTGAAAACTGGCAGCGATCGCACCGCACAGGCATCCGCACAGAGTTGCGACACCACCATCTGTTGGCGTCGTCAGCTATTCCTACGTTATTTCCAGCCGTTAAAATCAATCGCGAATATTTTGGGGATGGTGCTATCAGGCAATTAGCGCCATTAAGCCCTGCGATACATATGGGAGCAACCAAAATAATGGCCATTGGGGTCAGTGGCAGCCGTACACGCAGGCCAGCCAAAGGTGATCAGGTCACTCAGCCGTCCTTGTCGCAAATCGTCGGGCATGTGTTGAACAGTGCGTTTGTCGATACGCTGGAAAGTGATATGGCGGTGTTAAGGCGTTACAACGCCTTGATTCCCTTGTGTGCCGGGCAGCAGCAACTGGACGTGCGGCCAATAGAATTGATGGAGATTACGCCCAGCCTTGATCTGAATGGTATTGCCGAGGACTACTACCAGACCTTGCCGCGCTCTATCCGTTTATTTATCAGGGACACTAATTCCAGTTCAATTGCCAGTTTGTTAATGTTTGAGAAGGAGTATTGTCAGGCTCTCATGGATCTGGGCATCGCCGATGCATTGGCAAAACGGGAGCAGATCCAGGAGTTTTTCCTGCGTTAGTTCATGCTAGATCAGAACGAGTAGCTGAAACCGACAACCATCTTGTCTTCCTGATCAGTGCCGTTACGATCTTTGCCACCAATCACGTAAGTGGTGAAAAATTGGGCGGGCAGTTCTGCAATGCCTTTTGACAATGTCAGATCAATGCTTCTGAAGGCACCACTTTCCGGAGTTGCAGAGATGTACTTGCCTTTGTTTTCGTAAGTTGCGTAGCTGGCAACAACTCCCAGTCCGAAACCTTCGCCAAGATCAAAACTGGATCCCAGACTGAAGAACATATCTCCCTGATTTGACCAGGTGGCATCCTGACCCATGTACTTCATATCGAAGTCCAGGCCACCGAAGCTCAGTCCCAGGTAAGGCTCGATGACGCTGGCTTTGCTGTCATCCATATACCAGTAGTACAGCGCGCCTACATCGTAAGTCAGGCCGCCACTTTCACCGGTATAGCCGCTGAAAAAATTGTTCTCAACGGTTGTGCTCAGATCAGGAGTTCCGTAGCTCAGGTTTGATGCCCACCAGCCTGCATACCAGCCAGTTTCGGTGCTGGTAAGATTCAGACCTGCCTGAACGGCAGCGCCATCATTTTCGGGAATATTAGTGATACCACGGAATATGTATCCGGATACCACGCCGACGCTGCCGGCAATTTCCACTTCAGCGTGAGCGGGTTTTACTGCGAAAACGCTTGCTGCTGCCATAAGGGCTGTTGCGCCAAGTACGGCCAGTTTGCTGTTCGCTGCAACGTTCTTTACCTGCATAGTGTTGACTCCTGATTGACTGTTTTGTGCTTGATAGTAAGTTCTTTCTTGTTGGGTCCGAATCGTGATGTGCAATTCGCCCGGACTTACCATGACAGGAGCAATACCTGTGCCAATATAGAAAACACTAACTTTTTCAATCAGATGACTATCCTACCCAAAACCTGAATAAAACCTGACGCTCTTTTGTGGTGCATAACAGACTGTTGTGCGCCGGAATGAGGCCGGCAAGAGGGTAAAACGGTGGACGCCATTCAACGTTGTCACTGACGAGACTACGTTGAATGCCGTTTAGGTGGCGGGGCTGATTCAGGCGTCGATAACCTGATGATCAAGGTGGGCGGTGAGTTCAGCGGGCAGATTCAAACGATTTGCCAGTACCTCAATGTATGCGCGTTCTGCGGGGTGGTCGATATCTATCGCCATGCGTGTTACCAGGTAAACTTCAGATGCCTGCTCTATTCCCTGAACCGAAGATACCAGGGCATCCAGGTCAACCGGTTTGCGCAATGCATCAAACACGAATGCCTTGCTCTCTGCGTCCAGAGACATCTTTTCTACCTGCTCAAAAATGACAGTTTGTTCTTTGGCGTCAATATGACCATCAGCCTTGGCTGCAAAGACCATGGCAGTTATCAGCGTCAGTGAGAAGTTCTGCCCCGCTGTTGTGTTAGCTGGCGGGGGTAAAAAGCGCGGATCAACAGTCTGAAGGTCTGTAGCGTTGGCGATGGGCGCGCTTTGTACCTGTTGGCCCTGTTGCCAGTTCTGGTAAGCCTTAAAAGCCATTGCGCCTGCCGCCGCTGCACCGCCGTAACCGATAATGCCTCCCGCCATTTTGCGGACCTTTTTACTGCCCAGTAGCAAGCCGAGTACTCCTCCCATGGCCACACCCTTGCCCAAACCGCCACCCAACATGCCTCCTAACGGGCTGTTACCCAACATGCCCCCGAGAGGGTTGTTGCCCATCATGTTATTGCCCTGCTGAGCGTCTCGGTTGTCGCCGTTGTTGCGGCCCGCACCCAGAAATTGTTCCAGTAATTTATTAGTGTCCATTGCGTTTACTCCCGACTTTGTCTGTTTTTGAAATCATCGCTGCCGGCGCTTACAGTTGACGTACTCGCGCAGATTTACCTTTTATCTTGCCCTTGCTCAGAATCTGTTTCGCCAGATTTGCCTTGTTTCTGTTGATCGCAACATAAGCCGCCTGATGTGTAATGCGTATGTTGCCGACATCTGATCTTTCCAGTTCCCCTGATCCTGTCAGCGCACCCAAGACGTCTGTTGGTCGTATTTTGTCGCGTTTGCCGCCATCAATAATCAAGGTGTTGAAGCTTGCCGGCGGCGGGCTCAGCTTTAAGACACTGACTGGCGGAAGCTCCGCCAGTTTATCAGCCGTCTCTTTTGAAGAGGATGACACGAAGGTGCATGCTCTGCCTTTGGCTCCTGCTCTACCCGTCCGTCCGATGCGGTGGGTATGAGTTTCTTCATCACGTGCCTCATGATAATTGATCACAAGATCCAGTCCGGTGATATCGAGACCGCGCGCCGCCACATCCGTGGCAACCAGCACCCGTGCGCTGCCATTACTGAACAGGATAATCGCCTGATCACGTTCGCGCTGGTCCATCTCGCCGTGTAACGCCATTGCCGAAAAACCAACTCGTTGCAGGCGTTGACACACTTCATCGACGTCGTTACGAGTTGTGCAGAACACCAGAGCATTGTCGGGCCTGAAGTGCAGCAACACGCGTTTGAGTGCATCAAGTCGGGATTCATCGTTTCCGGTCAAGTAACGAAGCTCTTCTATATCCGGTGCAACTTCGATGTCCCGTAGCTCTACGTAGACCGGATTTTGCAGAATTACTTCTGACAAGGTATGGATCTCCGCCGAAAATGTGGCGCTGAACAACAGCATCTGCGCTCGGGTGCCAGATTTCGCATTTATTGACCGCTGTCTGTGCAGATCAGCCAGCACATTTTCCACAGAAGGCAGGAAGCCCA
The DNA here is from genome assembly GCA_943330915.2 of Rhodoferax sp. OV413. Taxonomy (GTDB): domain Bacteria; phylum Pseudomonadota; class Gammaproteobacteria; order Pseudomonadales; family Pseudohongiellaceae; genus Pseudohongiella. Next base: position 27,150 of record CALQJO020000001.1, read on the forward strand.
TGTCCAGCATACGATCGGCTTCATCCAGCACAAGAAAGTCGATGTCGGCCAAAATCAGCGAGCCACGTTGCAAATGATCTTCTATTCGTCCCGGTGTTCCTACAATGATATGGGCGCCATGACTCAGCGAGTCGGCTTGAACCGCGACCGGGCGCCCCCCGCACAGGCTGAGAACTTTGATGTTGGGCAGCAGTCTGGCGAGCCGTCGAACTTCCTCAGCAACCTGATCCGCGAGCTCTCTAGTCGGGCACAGAATCAATGCCTGAGGCTTGAACAAGGTGGGTTCGATTTTCTGCAAAATACCCAGCGCGAAGGCGGCTGTTTTTCCAGATCCGGTTTTTCCCTGCGCCATGACATCACGTCCTGCCAAAACGGCGGGAAGACTGAGTTGTTGCACGGGAGTCATTGAGGTAAATGCCAATGCGCTCAGGTTCTGCAACAGAGCAGGACGTAATTGCAGTTGTGAAAAGTCAGTATCTGACATAGTTGATTCCAGAAGGCGGGTGTTGAGAGAGATTTCGCAGCGCAGTGTAACATCGGACATGCTGTGATTGGCGGGTTCCCCTCGCCTGACGAAAGACCTACAATACCGACAGTCCCAGAATTAGAGAATTTACTGATGTCCGTCAGCATTAAAACTCCGGAAGATATTGAAAAGATGCGAGTGGCAGGCCGCCTGGCCGCCGAAGTACTCGAAATGATCGAGCCCTTTGTCAAAGTCGGCGTCAGTACGGGTGAACTGGATCGGATCTGTCACCATTACATAGTAAACGTGCAGAACGCTATCCCTGCCCCGCTAAACTATAACGGCTTTCCGAAATCTATCTGTACCTCATTAAATCACGTGGTATGTCATGGCATTCCCAGTGACAGCAAGGTTCTGAAAAGTGGCGATATCCTCAACATAGATATCACCGTGATCAAAGACGGATTTCACGGTGATACCAGCAAGATGTTTCTGTTGGGTGACGTCGCACCCCATGCCAGACGATTGATCAAAGTGACACAAGAGTGTTTGTATAAAGCTATTGAGATCGTCAAACCGGGCATTCGTCTGGGCGATATTGGTCATGTTATTCAGACTCATGCCGAGGCAAATAATTACTCTGTGGTGCGCGAGTATTGTGGTCACGGAATAGGACGTATATTCCATGAGGATCCCCAGGTTTTACATTATGGCAAACCTGCAACGGGGATACTGGTGGTTGAAGGCATGACATTTACCATAGAACCTATGATCAATCTGGGTGAGCGTTATACCAAGTTATCAAAAACTGACGGTTGGACCGTCACCACTCGCGACCGGCGATTATCCGCTCAATGGGAGCATACGCTGGCCGTAACAGCCAGTGGATGTGAAGTACTTACCCGTCGCCGAGAAGAAGATTGTTTTAACTGAGTGCCCGATTGATCACAGATCGTTCAGATCTGATTTCCTGTTCTCTTGACATGGCAAGCTAATCTAAGCCGTCTGGCACTTGCAGATGGACGATAGTGGCCGAGGGTGTGCCTGATGACTGTTGATTTATCAATGGCTGTGAACAAAAACCCGCACGTACAGGTTGTTAATCCGGTTTGGGCAGATCCTACCCTGTTTGATCTTGACGCCTTTGACAAGAAGCTCAATTCCGGGCAGCCCGCGGTCTCTGTGTTTAAAGAAGCGATCGCTCATACCCGGCAAGCACTGGACCAACGTTACCGGGACGGTGCTCAGATCAGTAGTCTGGTCTGTGGGCGTGCCTGGTTTATTGATGAGTTGCTGCGTCGGGTATGGAATCTGTTTGACTGGAAAAACAGTGAACATCTGAGCCTGCTGGCCGTGGGAGGATATGGGCGCGGTGAGTTGCACCCGCACTCGGACATCGATCTTTTACTGTTGATGCGCGGTGACCAGTCAGCTGTTAACCGTGAAGCGTTGAGTCAGTTTTTTACCTTCCTGTGGGACATCAATCTGGATATCGGCCAGAGTGTTCGCACCATTGTGCAGTGTCGCGAAGAGGCGATCAAAGATATCACGGTAGCCACCAGTCTGATGGAGTCGCGCACAATCGTTGGCCCTGCAGGTACTGTTGAATCGCTCCGTATGGAAATGATTGCGTTGACCCAGTCCGCCGATGTCTGGCCGGCCCGCGAATTTTTCACCGCCAAGCGCGATGAACAGATTGCACGTCATCATAAATACTATGACATCGATTATGCGCTGGAACCCAACGTCAAGACTTCACCTGGCGGTCTTCGCGATATTCAGACCATCGGCTGGATAGCCAAGCGGCATTATGATGCAGATAATCTCGCTGATCTTGTGGCGTTAGGCTTCTTGTTGCCCTCGGAGTATGAGCAGCTTTACAAAGGTGAACAGTTGCTGTGGAAGCTGCGTTACGGACTGCACTTGTTGTCCGGCCGCAAAGAAGATCGTTTGCTGTTTGACAAACAACGTGACCTTGCCGCGATGTTTGGTTTCAAGGATGACAACAAGAGTTTGGCTGTTGAAAAACTGATGCAGGAGTACTACCGCGCCGTTGCGACACTGCGCGCCCTGAATGACGTGTTGTTGCAACACTTCGATGAAGCGATTCTGAGGGCCGGTGAAAAAGTCGAGATAACCCGGATCAATAACCGCTTTCAGATATGCAATAGTTACATTGAAGTCACCGATGGCGGGATATTCAAACGCTTCCCGTATGCGCTGATGGAAGTATTTGTATTGATGGCGCAGAAACCTGAGATCAAGGGCGTGCGTGCTGCGACAATTCGGTTGATTCGTGAGCATAGAACACTCATCGACCAGAAGTTTCGGGTGGACTTACGAAACACCACGCTGTTTATGGAATTGTTACGCTCCCCGAATGATCTGACGACACAACTTCGTCGCATGGCCCGATACGGAATTCTGGGTCGGTACCTGCCAGAGTTTGGGGCGATTTCAGGGAAAATGCAGCATGATTTGTTTCATATCTATACGGTAGATGCTCATACGCTGCAGGTTGTCGAAAACATGCGACGTTTTCGCTTGCCCGAAGCTAAAGAGAATTACCCGATTGCGGCGCATATCGCCACAAAGCTGCCAAAAATTGAGCTGCTTTATATCGCTGGACTCTATCATGATATCGCCAAAGGACGAGGTGGCGATCACTCAACTCTGGGCATGGATGATGCAACAGCCTTTTGTCAGAGGCATCATCTCAGTGCCTGGGATACAAAACTGGTGTGCTGGCTGATTGGCAAACATCTGCTGATGTCGATGACCGCACAGCGTAAGGACATTTCAGATCCTGAAGTCATTCACGATTTTGCTGTACAGGTGGGGGACAAGTTACACCTGGATTATCTGTATGCGCTGACCGTTGCAGATATCAACGCGACCAATCCTACGTTATGGAATGCTTGGCGAGCATCGTTACTGAGGCAATTGTATCTGAGTACCAAAAAGGCGTTGCGCCGAGGACTCGAGAATACGCTGGATCGTGTTGACCGTATCAAAGACAAGCAGGAAAGTGCATTGCTGAAATTGCGTGACAAAGGTTTGCAGGATGCCGACATTCTGGCGATCTGGGAGAATACTGATGACGAGTATTTTGTTCGCGAATCAGCGTCCAATATTGTTTGGCATACTGAATCGATAGCGCGGCATAAAAAGTTAACGGATGCCGGTGAAACATTGATTCTGGTGCAGGATACTGCTGACTCGCTCGCCGATGGGGCCACACATATTTTTATTTATACCATCAACAGGCGACATCTTTTTGCCAGCAGTGCAGCGGCGATGGAACAGTTGGGGCTGAATATTCAGGATGCCCGAATTTTTACCTCCAGTAAAAATTTCTGTATGAATACCTATTCTGTGCTGGAAATGGATGGTACTGCCATCGGTGATAATCCGCAGCGCGTAAGTCAGATTAAAACATTACTGTGTGAATATCTTGCAGAGCCCTCGGCACATTTGCGTGTATCAAGAAAGCGTCGTTCCAGAAAGCTGCAACACTTTGGTCAGCAGGTTGAAACTGCGGTCATCAATAAAGAGGGTCAGCCATGGTCAACGCTGGAGGTGAACTGTATCGACAAGCCCGGCATCCTCGCTGCTATCGGCAAAGTATTTTCGGAGCACGAAATTCAATTGCTGAACGCTCGCATCGCTACACTCGGTGAGCGTGTGGAAGACTTGTTTTTTATTGCAGATGCCAATGACCAGGCGCTGCGTGATCCACAAATTATTGAGAAATTTCAGAAGGCATTACAGCAAGAACTTGAAGCCTGACGGTATCACAAGCCCTTTGGCCTGGACGTTGTTTGGAACATGATAATTGAGGATTCACGTATGACTATCGACACCTTACACAGTCTGGGATTGGGTCTGGCGACACTGGACTCTCAAGGTAAAGTTATTGAAGTGTATTTTCCGGAGCCCGTACTTAATCCCGCAGCTGAATCCGTTATCGCCCTCAGTATGCATTGCGGATATGAACGCGGAAACGCTGATATCAGATTGAGTACAGCTCAACGCAACGAGATTGCCGACGATAGTTCGATCCCGATGAGTAAGCTGTTGCGTGACACCTTAAAGACCAGTCGCTCGCAGATCGTGGCCATGTTTCTGGCTGAGAACAGTGCGCCTTCGAGCGTGGCAGAGGTGTATCTCAAGCTACATTTGCTTTCCCATCGCTTAGTCAAACCGCATGCGCTCAATCTGCAAGGTGCTTTTGGTATTCTCAGAAATATTGCCTGGACCAATCAGGGGGCGATTGCGGTCGAGGAATTGGCTGCGAGACAATTGCAGGCGCGCAGTAATGGCGAACTCCTGGATGTGATGTCTGTTGATAAATTCCCCAAGATGGCGAACTACGTGGTACCCGGTGGTGTGAGGATTGCCGATACAGCGCGCGTGCGTCTGGGCGCCTATGTGGGGGAAGGCACCACAGTTATGCACGAAGGTTTTATTAATTTTAATGCGGGCACTGAGGGCTCGGCCATGGTAGAGGGCCGCATCTCTGCGGGCGTTATTGTGGGTGAAGGCAGTGATCTGGGTGGTGGTTGCTCAACCATGGGAACACTTTCCGGAGGCGGAACTGCGATTATCTCGGTTGGTCGCGATTGCTTGATAGGAGCCAATGCGGGCATCGGCATCGCTCTGGGCGATCGGTGTATTGTGGAGGCTGGTCTTTATGTCACAAGTGGCACGATCGTTAGTGTGCTCGATCACGAAGGCCAATTGGTGCAACACACTAAAGCCCGTGACTTGTCTGGTCGCAATGACCTGTTGTTTCGTCGAAACTCACAAACCGGTGCGGTCGAATGTAAAACCAATAAAACCAGCATTGCCCTAAACGAAGAATTACACAGTCACAACTGACAGGCCCGCTTTTGTCGTCACAGGTCCAATATATGCCTAACAAATTGAATACAGCGCAGCTCTCTCCAACAGCAGCACTTGCCGTGCAGTTGATGCAAATACCCTCGGTCACTCCGGATGATAACGGTTGCAATCAGGTGATGATCGACCGGCTGGCGGCGTTGGGTTTTACCATCGAAACCATGCGCTTTGGCAATGTCAATAATTTCTGGGCAAGGTATGGTCAGAGTGGTCCGGTTCTGTGTTTTGCAGGTCATACCGATGTGGTGCCTTCCGGACCCGAGGAAAAGTGGTCGTCTCCTCCTTTCGAACCTGCAATTCGGGACGGTTATTTATATGGTCGTGGTGCAGCGGATATGAAGGGCAGCCTGGCTGCCATGATCACTGCGTGTGAAGCGGTGATCAATGACTCACAAACAGGCGATGAAGAACTGGCGGGTTCGCTGGCATTTCTGATCACGGCTGATGAGGAAGGTGCTGCGATTCATGGAACCCGTGAAGTCATCGACACACTGGAGAAACGCAATGAAAAGATCACCTGGTGTGTGGTCGGCGAACCCAGCAGCTCCGAACGCCTCGGGGATGTCGTTAAGGTTGGCAGGCGCGGGTCTTTGCACGGGAAACTGACTGTTCATGGTGTGCAGGGGCATATTGCCTATCCGCATCTTGCCAGAAATCCTGTGCATCAGGCGATGCAGCCTTTATACGAACTGACTCAAGAGATCTGGGATCAAGGCAACGAAGTCTTCCCTCCGACCAGTTTTCAGATTTCCAATATTCATGCAGGAACAGGGGTTGATAATGTGATTCCAGGGACACTGGAGGCCTTATTCAATTTTCGCTTCTCAACCGAGCTCAATGAATTAATCATTCGTCAGCGGACTGAGGCTATTCTGGATAAATTTGAGCTGGAATACAGCCTGGACTGGAAATTGTCCGGCCTGCCATTTTTAACACGCAACGCCGTATTGATTGATGCTGTCAGAAGCAGCATCTTCGAGGTGACTGGTGTTACCACAACCCCTTCTACAACTGGCGGAACGTCTGATGGTCGTTTTATTGCCCCTACGGGTGCAGAAGTGGTCGAAGTAGGCCCGTGTAATGCCAGTATCCATAAAATTGATGAGCACGTGCGTTTGGCAGATCTGGATGAGCTCGCGCTGATCTATCAGGGAATCATCAGACGATTGTTGCTGCCTGCATAAATGTCAAAGCGACTGGTCTTGCCTTTGATTGATGCTGAGGGTTGTATGTTATCCAGAGGCAGAGCACGTAAAGGCCTTTTAACAACTACCTTGCGCGCAAGCGTTAGTGCCAGTGGCAACAGATTGTTTCCCAAGGCTTCCTCTCCGTGCAGTTGTTGCAGCAGGTAGCGATTTTTTTTAACGCGGGCGCTTTTATCCCTGTCTGGAAACATCGGGTCCAGATAGATGACTTGGGCCTCAGGTAGGGTCAGCATCACGTCAAGACTGCTGCCGGCAGAACACAGATGCATCCTGCTTAATGCTGCCTGTGTGAGTAACGCCGCGGAGGAGTCGCTTCCGCCAGACTGCATCCCTCTCTTCATCCCGTCAGCAAGCAGTGCATGGATCAGTGGCGATTGTTCTATCAGAGTTACATGCCAGCCAGCACACGCCAGGATAAATGCGTCCAGACCAAGGCCCGCAGTGGCATCTATCAAATGCGCTGCTGTTACCATTGGTGATTCGCAAGAATTTAAGGGATGTGCTGTTGCTGTCTTCAGCGGTCGTTGCCCCATGGCTTTGACAACGGCCTCAGCAGACAACGCTTTACTGATTCTATGCTGCAATGCCGGTTCACAAAAGTCTACGCAAAGCACCCCAGCCTCGGGCTCATCAGGTAGATGCAGATAAAGTCGTTCGTTTTGATGGAACAGTTCAATTCGCAAGTCTTGTGCCTCCGCCCCGTCACAACTGCTTAGACGGTTGCATAGTGCAGATCGTCATTCAGATACACAGGTAGGGCATACTCAGGTGACAGGCCACCACCTGTGTGGAATTGATGTGTTGCAAGATCAGCAAGCAGTAATGCATCACATGAAGGATTGAAGTCATGCTCAATAAAAGGTGTCTTCAAGTCAGCAAGCAAGGCATGTCCCCACCCTGCCCCAGATGCTATCCATCGCAGGGGTCTTGAATGTGATACCTCGGAAATAGCCAGATCTTCCAGAGTGGTCTTCAATTGTCTGACGTCGAGCATTTGATCAGGTAGTTTTCCCGTTGGGAAACCAGCTTCGTCTGACGAGTAAACTGCAAAATAAAATTCGGATTCGCGCGCATGCACACACACTGCGATCAAAGTTATCTCTGATGTGTTTTTTTGATCACGCTTGCGAAGGCTATCGAAGGCCATGATTGCTAAAGATGAAACGCAAACGACCTGGCACCCTGCTCCAAAAGCAAGCCCTTGCGTCACGGCTGCGCCAATGCGTAAACCGGTAAAAGACCCTGGTCCACTGATCATGGCAATAGCGTTGATTGACGAAAGTGCAAGATCATGCTGATTGAGAATGCTCTGAACCATCGTTAATACTTCATCAGCATGCTTACGCGGTTGATTGCTGCTTTGTATGCTGCGGATAACAGATGTGCTCAGTCCGACCGAGCATTTATCAAAGGCACTATCTATGGCAAGTATGCTGAAGGTATCGATCAGGGCCGGAGGATGTTTATGAATGTCTGACACTGCGTATTCCGACGTTCTAACTGGATTCGAAGGTTCAGACATCACATCCGGTGAAACACCGGATGTGATTTGTCTGCGAGAGGATCAGCTTTGAACTGTCGCTTCTGCGGCAGGTGCCGAAGGTGCAGCGGGGGCTGCCGCAGCAGCTTGTGGCTTTTTAACAGCACGTTTGGCAGGCGCCTTGGTCGCAGCGGATTTGCCTGCAACAACCGGTGCTTTTTTCGCAGCGGCTGCTTTGACTGCTACTGGCTTGGTTGCCGCTGGTTTGGCGGCAGCTTTGACAGTACCAGGTTTTTTCGCAGCAACTATTTTCTTGGCCGCTGCTTTTGGTGCAGAAATGAGTTTGGTCGCAGCTTTCTTTGCAGGAGCCTTAGCAGCTGCGGGTTTTGCAGCCAGCTTTTTCGCTGATACTTTTTTTGGCGCTGGTTTTGCTGCAGCCTTTTTGGCGGCGGGTGCTTTTTTAGGCGATTTGGTCGCCGCAGCTACTTTAACTGCAGGTTTTGCGGATGCGGGTTTTACGGCTGCTTTGATGGCGGTTGCGCTTTTGGCAGGTTTAGCTTTTGCTTTCGCTTTAGCAATTTTTGCTTGGATTGCAGCTTTTTTTGCAGCAGCTTTATCGCGGGTTGCTTTTAACTTTGCTGCGGCTTTTGCTTTCGCTGCAGCTTTTTTTGCGGCGGCTTTTTCGCGAACTGCAATCGATTTTGCTAAAGACTTGGCTTTAGCAGCCGCTTTTTTTGCAGCTGATTTTGCTTTGGCAGCAGCTTTTTTTGCAGCAGCTTTTTCTTTGTTCTTTTGTTTTTTGTTTCGTGCAGCTTCTTTCGCTGCATCAGATTTTTTACGTTTCTTTACGAACTGGGCAGCAAATGCTTTAACTGCTTTATCCAGATCAGCTTCAGCTTTGGCTGCAATCTTTGCCTTGCGTGCTTCGGCGGACTGTTTGGACGCTTCTATCGCAGCTTTAGCTTTTGCTGAATCAGTGATGGTTTTCACCTGCGATCTGGCAGCCTTGAGTTTATCGTTAATGGCGGTCAAGTTTGCGGCAGCATTTTTTGCGGCGGTTTGAGCACTTAGCAAAGCCTTTTTTCCAGCTGCGGTAGTACTTTTTGCTGCTTTAACTGCTGCGGCCTTTGCTTTGGCTTCAGCGGCTTCCAGTTTCTTTTTTCCGGCTGCAAGTTCTTTTTCAACTTTTGCCAGAGTGGCTTCTGCTTTTGCCAAGGCAGCGTCTTTCATTTTTTTTACTGCTGACACGGCAGACGTTTTCTTTTTCGCTTTAACTTTGGCCATACAATTAATTCTCCATTACTGTGGAAGACAACCACCATCATCACTGAACCCGGACAGATCCGTGTTTCGACGGCACGATAACACAAAAAAATATTACCATACAGTGATATGGGTTAAATAAGAGATGGTTTGCTGGAATAAAGTAGCTGTTATTTACTCAATACCCGCGCAAGTCTGGAACGGATTTCCTGCACGCTGTCCTGTCCATCAATACTCACTACCTGAACACTAGCACCGGATTTTTCGAGAGTTTCATAAAAATTCACCAAAGGTTTGGTTTGTTCATGATAAACAGCGAGTCTTTTTCTAACAGTGGCTTCTTTATCATCGTCGCGTTGAATTAATGCTTCACCAGTCAGATCGTCTACGCCTTCCTGTGTCGGAGGATTATGCTTTAAGTGATAGATGCGCCCTGACGCAGGATGCACGCGGCGGCCACTGAGCCTGCTGACAATTTCCTCATCGTCGACACGAATCTCGATCACTCGATCAATATCGATACCCGCATCCACCATCGCTTGAGCTTGTGGAATCGTGCGTGGGAAACCATCAAGCAAATAGCCGTTCTCGCAATCTGATTGTTTAATCCGTTCTTCAACCAATGCAATAATAATCTCATCCGTTACTAATCCCCCACTGCTCATCACTCCGGAAACCAATTTGCCGAGCTCGCTGCCGGCCTTGACGGCAGCACGCAGCATGTCACCAGTGGAGATCTGCGGGATACCCAGTTCGGAAGTGATAAACTGTGCTTGTGTACCTTTGCCGGCGCCCGGGGCTCCCAATAAGATTATGCGCATGTCTTCTCCAGTGTTCAGTGTTCAATAGTAATTTAATTTTTCTGAGCTTTTGCGTCTTGCCACCACTGGTCAAGCAGTGAGACATCACACTCTGCCAAATCTTTATCAGATCTGGCCGCTGTTTGTTCAATGAATTTGAATCGTGATTCAAACCGTTTGTTTGCATCTCTCAAGGTCGCATCTGGATCCAGCCCGAGATGTCGAGCGAGGTTGACGCAAGTAAAAAGCAAATCACCCAATTCGTGATGTTGCTGTTTTTCGTTACCTGATGATACGGCTTCCTTTAATTCGATGACTTCTTCATCAAGTTTGGCTATCACCCCCCCAGCACTTGACCAGTCAAAACCAACAGAAGCAGCACGTTTTTGAAGTTTTGCAGCTCTGTCCAGCGCGGGCATGGATGTTGCCACATCATCCATCACACTGACAGAGCGTCCTTGCGCCTCGCGTACTCGTTCCGCATTTTTTATTTTTTCCCAGTTTCTTTCAACTTCCTGGGCGGTCAATGAAGTTGCCAGACCAAAGCTACCAAGTGTCCCATCTGGAAAAATATGAGGATGTCGATGTAACAATTTTTGTGTAATCGCCTCAGCAACATCTTTCAGATCGAACCAACCCTGTTCCTGAGCAATCCGCGCGTAAAATACCACTTGAAACAGCAAATCCCCAAGTTCATCACAGATTTTTTCAGGATTGCCTTGATCTATGGCATCAATCACCTCATAAACTTCCTCAAGTGTATGTCGGGTCAGGGATGAAAGAGTCTGTTTTCGGTCCCACGAGCATCCGTTTTGGGGATCTCTTAGGTTCGCCATCAAAGTCAGCAGTGCTTCAATGGCCTCAGTTTGTGAGAGATTACTTTTCACGTTATTGATCCTCCAGACGAGTCGCCTCAATGACACTATCAAGGTCATTAAGGTAATCCAGCGCCCGTGCCAGTCGGCTGAATGAGTCAGTCTCAATTTCAAGTTGCATATAGGCTGTGGCAGATTGCCTGTTACTGCGAGTATTGATTGCGAGTATGTAAATACCTTCGCCCGCCAGTATCGCAGACACATCGCGCAGCAGTCCTGTTCTGTCGTGCGCCAGGATACCCAGTTGCAGATTCAGGGATTGTTGTTCAAGCGTCTCTGCCTGAATACCGGCAAACAAATCAGCCGGTGCGATTTCTGTTCTTAACTGTCTGAGAATATCGATCACTTCGGAAACTGAAATCGCCCCTGTGCCGACTGACACAAACAGCCCTTCGACACTCTTACAGCCAAGCTTTCGCGCAAGCTCCTCATAGGGAATATTGCGAATCGCAAGTCTTTTGAATTCAGTCATCAGCCAGTCTTTACCATACTGCAGATTCTGCTCTTTGTTCTGCAACTTGAACCATTGCACAAGCTTTGCACGCGATCGGGGGGTGTTTGCGTAACCCAGGTGCGGTTTGAGCCATTCTCTGTCTGGCATGTTTAATGGATTCGACATGACTTCTACCCGGTCACCGGTTTTAAGCCGATAGTTAAGCGGAACAATTTTGTCGTTAACACGCGCCCCTGAGCAGTGGTGACCAACTTCAGTGTGGACGTAGTACGCAAAATCAAGCGGTGTAGCGCCAGCCATCAGATCAACAACGTGCCCTTCCGGTGTAAACACGTATATTCTGTCGTCCCCTCGTGCATCACTGCGTAGTTGCTCTGCCAGGCCGCCAACCATGCCCATTTCGTCGTGCCATGCAAGCACCTGACGTAGCCACTCAATTTTTTCTTCGAATCCATCTTTATAGTTCGGATCTACAATCCCTTCTTTATAGCGCCAATGTGCGCAGACCCCAAGTTCAGCGTCATCATCCATCGCATAAGTACGGATCTGTATCTCGAAAACTTTCTGATGCGGGCCGATGACTGCAGTATGCAGTGACTGATACCCGTTTTCTTTAGGATTGGCGATGTAGTCGTCAAATTCATTCGGAATTACGCGCCAGATATTGTGCACAATACCAAGCGCTGCGTAACAGTCCCTCGCTTCGGGCACGAGTACTCTGACTGCGCGGATATCATAGATCTGGCTGAAATCCAGTTGCTTGCGCTGCATCTTGCGCCAGATGCTGTAAATACTTTTTGCCCGGCCATTTATCTCAGCATCAATTCCTGCACGATTGAACTGCCTGCGCAACTCCTCAGTCACCTCGGTGATAAATCGTTCCCGGTCTACCCTGCGCTCATCGATCAGGCTCGCGATGCGCTTGTAGTTATCAGGTTGCAGGTATCGGAATGATAAGTCCTCCAATTCCCACTTGAGTTGTCCTATGCCAAGTCGGTGCGCAAGCGGCGCATAAATATCAAAAACTTCTTTCGCGACGCGTTGACGCTTTTCTTCGCTGGCATTTTTGACAGAGCGTATGGCACAGGTTCTTTCCGCCAGTTTGATCAGTGCGACCCTGACATCATCAACCATCGCAAGCAGCATTTTGCGAACGTTTTCAATTTGATCCTGGCTTTGACCCAGGACGCGGGTTTTGCTGGTATCAGTCTCGTTGATTGCGGCCATGCGCAAAACGCCTTCCAGGAGGCGTGCAACACTATCGCCGAATTCTTGTCTGACCTCTTCAAGCGGTAATCGCGACTCGCGTACAGGCCGATACAACAAAGCGACAACAATCGCTTCACTGTCGAGATGCAGCTGGGCAAGAATCTCAGCCATCTCCAGGCCGGTACGATAACTACTGATGCCGGGCGACCAGGCGTTATGCTCAGCAACGGTCTGTTGTTCAAGCTGCCAGCTCAGGTGACAGGCTTTCTGCAATTCTTCGTGTTTTGAGAGACCGACATACGTTTCCAGCCGATTCAGCCACTGCTCAAAGTTGACGTTGCCGTCAGGATTAAACGAGTATTCTTCGCGAACCTGGACCATACAGAAACCTGTTTATTTGACTCGCTCAAAACGAGCCATGGATTCGACATGGCCGGTATGGGGAAACATGTCCATTACGCCGGCATGAGTCAACCGATACCCCTGTTTAGTCAACTCCGCAGCATCGCGCGCCAAGGTTGCAGGATTGCAGGAGACGTACACGATGACTTGTGGAAGCAATTCACGGATTCGGGACACCAGTTCGATGGCGCCGGAGCGAGGCGGATCCAGCAGTAACTTGCTATATCCCGATGTAGCCCAGCGTGTGCTGTCAAAATCTGTGAACAAATCCGCAGAAAAAAACCGTGTGTTCGACAGTTGATTGTTTTGTGCGTTAAGCGCTGCACGCGCAACCATGTCTTCGCTGCCTTCCACGCCGGTGACTGACAGGCAGCGTCTGGCCATCGGCAAGGTAAAATTGCCTAGCCCGCAGAACAGATCCAGAACATTGTCGTCATCTTTCAGATCCAGCAACTCAATCGCCTGATGTATCATTTTTCGATTAATGTCGGCATTTACTTGAGTAAAGTCGCCCGGGAAAAATGAGATACACAGATCTCCGGTTTCATCAGGCAAAAAATACTGCAAATGATTGTTGTCAGTTTCTGGCCAGAAACGCATCACGGTATTGGGGCCGCCAGATTGCAGTAACCACTCAATATGATGATGATCTGCGAATTCACGCAACTTTTGTTTGTCAGCGTCTGATAAAGGTTCCATGTGTCTCAGAGTCATGGTGACTCGCAGCACACTGTCAAGTTGATCAGTGGCAACACATGATTTTTCACCAACGGCAATTTCAATCTGTGGGATATCGCGGCATCCTTCCAGCGACAATATCAGCGCGCGTAACGGTTTTATGAGCTTGCCAACCGCGGGTACCAGGGTCGTGCAGTGATCCATGTCCGTAATAAAGGTGTTTGCTTTCTCTCGAAATCCCACCAGCACGTCTGATTTTTTATGAACATACCTGACAGCGAGGCGAGCCTTTCTTCGATAAGACTGAGTTGAGGATGTCATGGCTGGCAACACGCTGTAATCAATAATTCCTGCGGTGTGTTTGAGATGATCGAATAAAACCTGTTGTTTCAGTTCTATCTGTGCGTCCAGCCTCATATGTTGCAGCAGGCAACCGCCACAAATGTTGGCTACCGAGCAAGGTGCCTGGACACGCTTTTCGGAGGCCTGCAGAACCTCTAAAAGCTTTAGTTCATCAAACTGGCTTCGGCGGGATGTGAATGTGGCGGTTACCGTCTCGCCGGTCAGAGCGCCATCTACAAATGCGATTTTTCCATCAATCCTTGCTACCCCACGACCTTCGTGGCTCATACGCTCGATGGTCAGCGTTTCGGGATGCGCAGGCAGGCTTTGACGGCGTCGTCGGTTATTGCTCATAAACAGGTCTCACTCGCTGAATTGTGGTGTCAGGAAAACACGCCAGTTGAAAGGTAACGGTCACCACGATCACAGATAATTGCAACGATCACTGCATTTTTTACTTCTTGACTGATTTGCAGAGCCCCAAAAACGGAACCTCCGGATGACACGCCGCAGAAAATGCCTTCCTGCGTTGCCAGCGCTTTCATGGTTCTTTCAGCGTCAATCTGGTTCACGTCGATGATCTGGTCTACCCTTTCTGCCTGAAAAATTTTAGGCAGATACTCTTTTTGCCAGCGGCGGATACCCGGAATTTTTGAACCATCCTGAGGCTGAAGGCCAATAATGTTAACTGCCGGATTTTGTTCCTTCAGAAAGCGGGAAACACCCATGATAGTGCCAGTTGTTCCCATTGACGCCACAAAGTGTGTAACCTGGCCATGCGTGTCACGCCATATCTCAGGCCCCGTCATCCGATAATGAGCGTCAGGGTTGTCCGGATTGGCAAACTGATCGAGAATTTTGCCCTGACCCTGTTCAGCCATCTGACAGGCCAGATCGCGTGCACCTTCCATACCCTGTTTATCATTGACCAGAATCAACTGTGCGCCATAAGCTGCCATAGATGCTTTGCGTTCAGCAGACATGCTGTCAGGCATAATCAGAATCATTTTATAACCGCGGATAGCCGCCACCATCGCCAGCGCAATGCCTGTGTTTCCGCTGGTGGCCTCAATCAAGGTATCACCAGGTTTGATCGTGCCCCGCAACTCTGCCTGAATAATCATATTGTAGGCTGGTCGATCTTTTACCGAGCCTGCCGGGTTATTTCCCTCGAGTTTTACAAGAATTGTATTACTGGTATCACCCGCCAGCCGTTTTAGCCGGACTAATGGAGTATTACCTACAAACGCATCTATCGTGGGATATGACATGATAACCGTCTGGGATTTCAGGCAACTTTTGGCTGACAAGCTTAGCGCGTTTTTGACAGCCCCGATGAACTGCCCGGATTTTACCTGTTATCGTGGTCTTGGGGTAGGTTAATGACAGTTGATGAGCTAGCAGAGATAAACAATTGCCGACTGTTGAGCGGCTTTATCCCTAACAGAGGCCTGAGCGCCTGACGCATGAATCGTTTGGCGTCCGACAACAGCGGTTTGTTTTCCTGGAATTCATAGTCGCTTGATAGCAACTGATTCATCTTAATCAGTTGCTGTCCCTGAAAGCGATTCGCCTGAGGATTATCCCTGATGTCATCACATAGTTTGAGTCCGAATTGCGGGTCAAACAGATAGTGCTGATCTGCCTGCACAGCGTTTCCGTTACTGGCATCGATGGTCAGATCAGGGCCATATCCCAGCTCCAGCAGCAATCGGTATTCAAATCTTCTGAGCGCAATTTCAATTAATGAATGATTAAGTAGAGATACTAATGTGGTTTGATAAAGACGATAAATCTCTGGGTGAGACTGTCCGGATTGCAACAATCGGCAAAGTATCTCGTTGAGATACAGCACTGAAAACAGTCTTTCGCCATGAAGTTGGAATACCGGCGCTGCAGGCTCCATTGCCCCCAATGTTAACAATTCGCTGCGACCACTCATTGATACCAGTAACGGTTGCAATGGTTGAAGTAATGCGCGCTTTTGCGACTTTCCGCCTCTGACACCCCGTGCTACAGCTCGCACAAGACCATAATCCAGCGTCAGAAAATCAACCAACAGGCTAGTGTCCCGGTATTCGCGTGTGTGCAGGACATAGGCCGGTTGCAACTCAATTTTCCGAACCACTTCAGACCTCGCCTGTTGTCAATACTCAGGATAAACTCTGTAAAGCTCTTTCATCATCTGCCCAACCTGTTTTCACTTTTACCCACAGGTGCAGCATCACTTTGCTGTCAAAGGCTATTTCCATATCCAATCTGGCGGCTTTACCAATGGTTTTCAGCCGATCCCCTTCGTGACCGATGATAATTTGTTTTTGGCCTGGTTTATCGACCAGAATCAGGCCGTGAATGTGAATCACTTGCCCTTCGACAACAAACTTTTCGATTTCCACATTGACATCATAGGGTAGTTCATCGCCAAGTTGACGCGTTATTTTTTCACGAATCAATTCAGCTGCAAGAAACTTTGAGCTCCGGTCGGTGATTTGATCTTCCGGAAACATAAATGGACCTTGCGGCAAATACTTGGCAACACAGCTTTGCACAGTGTCAAGGTTATGACCCGTTAGCACGGCAATCGGTATCACTTCGGCAAAGTTGCGTTTTGCAGCAATCTTCTGGATATGCGGTAACAGACGCTCTCGATTTTCAATCTGATCGCATTTGTTGATGAGCAAAAGCACAGGAATTTTTAACTTTTCCATGGCCTGCAGAACCATTTCATCTTCATCATTAAATACCAGCCGTTCTACTACAAACAGAACAACATCAACATCCTTTAACACTTCTGCAACGGTAGCATTCATCGCACGGTTTAAAGCCCGTTTCTGATCTTTATGTAGACCGGGAGTGTCAACATAAACAAACTGCACATCCCCTTCAGTTTTTATACCGGTTATTCTGTGTCTGGTGGTTTGAGGTTTGCGGGATGTAATGCTGATTTTTTGCTCAAGCAAATGGTTCAATAGTGTCGATTTGCCGACATTGGGGCGTCCAACGATGGCAATAAACCCACAACGTGTCTCACTGTTTTCGTTCATGAACTCGTGCTCTTAGCCTTGATCAGTTGGTTTACCTGACAAACTTTCTAGGTTCGCCAATACTTGTTGTGCTGCATGTTGTTCCGCTTCACGTCGTGATCTTCCATATCCTGTGAACGTCAATTTCAATATTGGTACGCGACATGACACATAAAATTCCTGTTGATGTTCATCACCACGGATATCCTGCACTTCGTAGAATGGCAGCGAAAGCGCCTGTGCTTGCATCAGTTCCTGAAGCCTGGTTTTTGCGTCTTTGCTATCCTTTAACTGCTGTTCACCACCAGGTGCAAGCTGGAGTTCGAACAATCTTTTGATGCAGTCTGTACAGGCTTGCATGCCGCCATCGAGATAAAGTGCGCCGATTAAAGCTTCAAGGGCATCACATAAAATGGAATCGCGTTGCTGGCCGCCGCTTTTTTGTTCTCCAAGCCCAAGCACAATGATGTCCCCCAGACCTAGCCTGCGGGCGATAGCCGCCAATGCGCTGCGGTTCACAAGAGATGCCCGCACTTGACTTAACTCACCTTCAGTTGAGTCTGGAAAGCGTTGATAGAGAATGTCAGCCACAACCAGACCCAGTGCCGCATCACCCAGGAACTCAAGACGTTGATTGTGATGACGTGCAGCACTTCGATGGGTCAGTGCCAGAGTGAGCAATTCTTCATTGTTGAACTCATAATTAAGCGCCTCTTGCAGTGTTTTCAGCACCTGATGCTTTGGGGAGTTCATGGAAATGTCTCGTCAAAGTGCAGTGTAAAAATCAGCGTTCCAAACAGCTCAATCGGATGATTGTACTGAACCTGAATGCGGGTGACAGAACTGCGCCGTACTACTTGAATCTGTTCAGTGGTCATTGAATCTATACGTTGCAGACGCAATCTGGCAACCAAATCCTGTTTTAGCTGTAATGCTGCACGAGTATTTATGCCGGGTTCAGTAACGACCAGACGTACTGTCTGGACGATAAAAAAGTGCTCAAGATATGCCTCTAACAATTTGCTGGCTGTCATTGCCAATGGGACCATTAGTGTCACGGCGACAACAGCCTTGAGGGTATTACGCAGAATCACTCTCAGTATATGCGCTGATTACGACTGAAGGATGGAAGATTAAATCCAGGATCTTTGTGCATCCACACCGCGATAGCCTTGCCAACAATGTTCTCCTCAGGAACCGGCCCCCAGACCCTGCTGTCGGCGCTGTTGTCGCGGTTATCTCCCATCATAAAGTAATGCCCCGGAGGCACTATCCAACTGGTGCGTGATGATCCGCGTGAGTCGCTGGTGACGATCTGGGCGTTATGATTTACAAGTCCTAGCTGCTCATTAAAAAGAATTCCCGATCGCATACCAACAGCGGTTTCAATCATCACTTCATCGACGATATCCACCTCGAGCTGTTCACCATTAATGCGTAGAATTTTATTCTCATAGTCAATCCGATCCCCCGGCAGGCCTACGACGCGCTTGATGAAATAACGCGGATCATGGGGCGGGATAAAAACCATCACTTCGCCCCGCTGGGGAGAATTGTTTTCCATAATCTTTGTACCAACAACGGGCAACCTTAAACCGTAGTGGTACTTGTTGACCAGAATAAAGTCGCCTACCTCCAGTGTCGGTATCATTGATCCCGAGGGTATCTGGAACGGTTCAATCACGAAGGAGCGCAGCATCAGCACAAGGAACAGAACCGGGAAAAATGATTTTGCGTACTCAACAACGATAGGTTCTTCGGTAGCTCCGGCCTTACTACGTGCCTTTGCGAACAAAAAATGATCGATAAGCCAGATAACTCCGCAGATCGTGACAAGAATGACCAGAACTAAGGAAAAATCTATATTCATCAGCTATCTACCTTGAGAACTGCCAGGAATGCTTCTTGTGGAACTTCAACATTGCCAACCTGTTTCATGCGCTTTTTGCCGGCTTTCTGCTTTTCCAGCAATTTCTTCTTACGGCTGACATCGCCACCATAACACTTCGCTATCACGTTTTTTCGCAACGCCTTAACGGTTGAGCGTGCAACAATCTGGCCGCCTATCGCGGCCTGGATTGCCACATCAAACATTTGTCTTGGAATCAACTCTTTCATTTTTTCGACCAGCAGGCGTCCTTTATGATGCGCCTGATCGCGATGCACAATCAAAGCCAGTGCATCAACTCTTTCAGAATTGATCAGTACATCCAAGCGTACCAGGCTGGCAGTCTGGAAGCGGATAAAGTGATAATCCAGCGACGCGTAACCGCGACTTGCTGATTTGAGTTTGTCAAAAAAGTCCATCACCACTTCTGCCATCGGCAACTCGTATGAGAGTGACACCTGGCTACCAATAAACTGCATATCGCGTTGGATACCGCGCCTGGCGATACACAAATTGATGATATTACCCAGATGTTCATGTGGTGTCAGTATGTTAGCGATTACGATCGGTTCGCGTGTTTCGATTATGGAGGCTACAGGAGGAAGCGATGATGGGCTCTCAACGCGGACCACATCGTTATTGCGCAGCACAACTTCATACACCACGGTAGGCGCGGTGGTGATCAGATTAATATCGTATTCCCGTTCCAGTCGCTCCTGCACAATTTCCATGTGCAGCATGCCGAGGAATCCGCATCGAAATCCAAATCCAAGCGCATCTGAACTCTCAGGTTCATAAAAAAGTGATGCGTCATTCAGAGTAAGTTTTTCCAGGGCGTCACGAAATTCCTCAAAGTCGTCCGCAGAAACCGGGTACAACCCGGCATACACTTGGGGTTGTATGCGTCGGAATCCCTCTAAAGGAAGGGTGTCGGGTGTTGAAGACAAAGTGATGGTGTCTCCAACCGGGGCACCTTGGATATCTTTTATCCCCGCAATTATGTAACCCACTTCACCGGCCTGAAGCAACGGGAGATCGTTTCGTTTAGGATTAAAAAAACCAACATGGTCAACGAGGTGTGCTTTGCCGATGCTCTTGGCGATAATCTTATCGCCGACTTTAAGTGTGCCTTGCATGACCCTGACCAAAGAAACTACCCCGAGGTAGTTATCGAACCATGAGTCGATGATCAATGCTTGCAATGGCGCTGCGCGATTACCTTCAGGCGGCGGGATCAGGCGGATAATTTCTTCGAGGATTTCAATGATACCCATGCCGGTTTTGGCACTGGCACTGACTGCAGAGGATGCATCAATGCCAATGATTTCTTCGATTTCCATGCGTACTTTGTCTGGATCAGCCTGCGGCAGATCCATCTTGTTAAGTACCGGGATAACCTCAAGTCCTTGCTCAATTGCGGTATAACAGGTGGCAACAGACTGGGCTTCCACCCCCTGCCCTGCATCAACGACCAACAAAGCACCTTCGCAGGCGGCCAGCGAGCGGGAAACTTCGTAAGAAAAATCGACATGGCCGGGCGTATCAATGAAATTTAATTGATACCGTTCACCATCTTTGGAATCGTAAAACAGCGTGACACTCTGCGCTTTGATGGTGATGCCGCGTTCCTTTTCAATATCAAGGGAATCAAGCACTTGCTCACTCATTTCACGGTCGCTCAAGCCGCCGCAATGCTGAATGAAACGATCGGCAAGTGTGGACTTGCCGTGATCGATGTGAGCGATGATGGAAAAATTACGAATACGGCTTAAATCAGTCACTTAACAGAATCACCAATCAGACGGGAGGCCGCAAGTCTACATGATCTGGCTAGCACTGTCAGCGCAATTCAAGCACCAGAGTTGTTCCCCTGCCTTCACGTACGACTCTGATCGGTACAAAACCTAGAGCCGGAAGTTCCTCAACTACACGATTAAAATCATCAACATTTTGTATGGCCTGATGATTTAGCGACACAATGACGTCGCCACTCTCTAATCCTGCAGACCTGGCAGGTCCGTCACGCAACTGGTCTACTTGTACACCACCTTTGGCAAGCGCTGGCACAGCGGAGCGCAGGTCAGCATCCAGATTCTGTACCGTCAGAGCCAGACTGTTTCCGCGCGGAGCGCTGGGTCGCGTGCCAGTGGATGCCTGATCAGCACCCGGCAGAGAACCAACGATTACAGGGAGTTGGACTGTCTCGCCATCCCTCAGCACAGTAAGTTCTGCAGCCGTTCCCGGGCGTACCTGGCCTACATAAAATGGAAGCTGGGACGACTGTTCAATCTGGATCCCATTAAATGCAAGGATGATATCGTTATTGAGCACACCGGCCTGTTCTGCCGGACTGCCAGGTTGAACTTCATCTACAAACGCGCCGCGTGGTCTGTCCAAACTGAATGCCTGGGCAAGCGCATTATCAACATCCTTTATCAAAACACCTAACAAGCCTCGACTGACAGCCCCGGTTTCTCTTAACTGTTCAACAACATTCAGTGCCATATTGCTGGGAATGGCAAACGAAATGCCATTTGATCCGCCGGTGCTGCTTAGGATCTGGGAGTTGATTCCGATGACTTCTCCGTTCAGATTGAATAACGGTCCGCCTGAGTTTCCCTGATTGATTGCAACGTCTGTCTGTATAAATGAAACATAATTGGCAGGGCCGCGCGACGGAACGTTTCTGGATTTGGCGCTGACTATCCCTGCGGCTGCAGAGAATTCAAGTCCGAAAGGAGAGCCGATCGCCAGCACCCATTCGCCAACTCGTACCTGTTCCGAGTCCCCGAATTTGACGGCGCGTAATCCGGTAGCATCAATCTTGATCAGCGCAACATCAGACAACTCATCACTGCCTATAATGTCAGCAGAATATTCACGACGGTCGGTCAGCGTTACGGTGATCGTGTCAGAATTCGCCACGACATGATGATTGGTGATGATGTAGCCATCCTCACTCATTATAAAACCTGAGCCAACGCCTCCTCTGGGGCGGGTCTGAGCGTCGGGATCTATGGGTAACCCGTCCGGTCTGAGTTGACGCAACAATTCTTCGATCTCGCCCTGTTGTGTGCCGGATGCAACCGGCACACGTTGAACCGTGGTGATGTTTACTATCGTGGCAGCGTTGTCTTGTACCAGATCGGCAAAATCCGGCAGGCCTCTTTGAGCAGACGCAGGAGAAGACATCAGAAGCAATACCAACACCGAGAAAACAGGTGTGGGCAGAAATGCAGGAAGTGAACCGGCAAGCCGACCAATAACAGCGACAATTGATAAGCGTGAAGTGGGTGGGGAGACGGAGGTCAACGTCCTGTTTGGAAAGATTTTCAACAGGCAGGTCGATTTTATCAGCATTCTGTTTTCTCCAGATTGGATGACAGAGACAGATGGTTGCCTGAAAGCCGGTCAACCAAATAGAGATGCTGATAAACATACCTCGTTGAACGCATTCATTCAACGGTTGTAAAAAATATGACTATATTCAGTAAATATAGTCTGGGTTCAGGGGGTGTCGCGCCGTACCTCTTCGATCAACTCGAGATCTGACACAGGCCTCAGCATGGAAGACTCATCCAATATATTAAATGGTACCGGGACGTCACTTCGGCGGGGGATGGAGACACTTCTGATGTAGTTATTCAACCGCTGTTGAGCTTCCTCATCAACTGCAACCTGAACATTTTGCCTTTCAGTCATGTCAGGTGTTGTTTGCTCAGTTGTTGCGGTTGAGCTAGCGATATCAGGTTGAACGCCAGATGGGGTTAACACAGACTGCATCCCTACAAACACCGCCAGTGCTACTGACGCTGCGATAGCCAAGCGTGCCATATCCCGATGCCATGGTTTGATGGTTTTCCTGGCTGCAGTGTGCAAATTTTGCCGATCTGTAACTTGCAGTGG
Source organism: Rhodoferax sp. OV413 (assembly GCA_943330915.2). Taxonomy (GTDB): domain Bacteria; phylum Pseudomonadota; class Gammaproteobacteria; order Pseudomonadales; family Pseudohongiellaceae; genus Pseudohongiella. Next base: position 50,043 of record CALQJO020000001.1, read on the forward strand.
TTGCTGATGAACCTCCATCATGATGCGATCAAGCAAGGCACCTGAATTCTTGTTCGTCAAAGAGAGTGATGCGGTGCGCATATCAAGTGGTTCTGCATCAAACGTTGCGCGCGCAAGATTATATCTTTCCCACGTCATTCGCAGTTCCGGCGATGCAGCAACCCGAGATAACAACCTTCGCAACTCAAATTCACCAAGCTCCCCATCCATAAGCGCCGACAATGCCTCTTCGTCAGTCAAGGACAGGTTCCGGTTATCGCCATTCATCGTGTCTGAATCCTTCTGTGCTGTTCTATTCTGCTCTTTCTGATTCATGCAGTTACCTCATTAGGGATTTGCATTTTCTGACTGACTTAAAACTAAACTTGAAATCATGACAGTGATAGGACAGCTGATTCTGTTTCAAGTTCCCCTGAATCGGAAAAAAGCACAGCTCCAGGCTCATGGATTCATCGCTTCTTTTATACACTTGTCGATTGCCTCTCTTGCCCGAAATATACGAGACCGCACCGTGCCAACGGGGCAATCCATAATCTCGGTAATATCTTCATAGCTGAGGCCTGAGAATTCACGCAGTGTGAATGCCGTTCTTAGCTCTTCAGGCAGATTATCAATGGCTTTGTTGATAATTCGTTGCAGATCTTCCTTTTCCATTGTTGCATCGGGTGTTTCGACATCGCGCAAGGTACTGGTGTCATCAATCAGTTCCGCATCATCCATATCGACATCAGTACTGGGTGGTCTTCTGCCTCGTGATACCAGATAGTTCTTGGCGGTATTAACCGCTATGCGATAAAGCCATGTATAGAAAGCGCTCTCCCCCCTGAAGCTGGGCAATGCCCGATAAGCCTTGAGAAATGCTTCCTGAGCGACATCCTCAGCCTCGTGCGGGTCTTTGACAAAGCGACTTATCAAGCCCAGTACCTTGTGCTGATAACGCAACACAAGCAGGGTAAAAGCTCTGGAATCGTTCTGTAGTACTCGCTCTACCAGTTGATTGTCGGTATCCGTGCTTTTCATACAATGATGACTGACTACCTGTTGAAACGTTTTACAGCGGTGACCTGATAATCAAGCAGATCGCAGGATATGAATATGATTGGAGAGTCTATAGAATTCTGGGTTCTTCTACCACAATGGATACAGCTACCTTGTTCGACTTTGACATCCTGATTATTGGCAGCGGTGCAGCAGGCTTGAGTCTTGCGTTAAAAACGGCTGAATTTGCCAAAGTTGCGGTGTTGAGCAAGGGTACTCTGAGTCAGGGCGCAACTTACTGGGCTCAAGGTGGTATTGCCGCGGTACTCGATGAAAGCGACAGTATTGATGCTCATATTGCAGATACCCTGGACTCAGGTGCGGGACTTTGCCATGAGGAGATTGTTAGGCACATTGTTGAGCACAGTCAGCAAGCTATTCAATGGCTGGTAGAGCAAGGTGTGCCCTTCACCGTTTTGACGCCGGAGGAAGCTGGGTCAGGCCCTGCGTCGATGCCATTAAATCGCGACAATCTGAAGCCTCTTCACCTCACTCAGGAAGGTGGCCATAGTCATCGCAGAATTATTCATGCAACCGACGCCACTGGCCGGGCTGTCTTTGAAACACTGAAATACAGAGCTCTGCAAACGCCGGGTATAACACTGTTTGAAAACAGATTGGCGATTGATCTGATTACGTCCGAGAAACTCGGGTTGCCGGGGAAAACCTGCGTTGGTGCTTACGTCTTCAACCCTGACAGTGACAAAGTTGAAGTTTTCAAGGCACGCTTTGTGATACTGGCCTGTGGCGGCGCCAGCAAAGCATATCTGTACACAACTAATCCAGACAGTGCTACGGGTGACGGTATCGCAATGGCGTGGCGAGCTGGCTGCCGTGTGGCCAATATGGAATTCAACCAGTTTCACCCAACCTGCCTGTATCACCCACATGCCAAGTCATTTTTGATTACTGAGGCCTTGCGCGGCGAAGGTGCAACGCTTGAGTTGCCCGATGGCAGTCGGTTTATGCCGGAATTTGATGCGCGGGCGGAGTTGGCACCGCGGGACATCGTGGCGCGTGCGATTGATCATGAAATGAAGCGTCTGGGTTGTGACTGTGTCTATCTCAATATTTCGCATCAGCCAGCGGCATTTATAAAAGAGCATTTCCCTACTATTTATGCGCGTTGTCTTGAGTATGGTATCGACATTACTCTGGATCGTATTCCAGTGGTACCCGCTGCCCACTATACCTGCGGCGGAGTGATGGTTGATAAGTGTGGCAGAACCGATATTAGCAACCTGTATGCCATTGGCGAGACCAGCTTTACAGGATTGCACGGCGCCAATCGTATGGCAAGTAACTCACTTCTTGAGTGTTTTGTGCTGGCATTTGGTGCGGCCGAGGATATCTATTCGCGGCTTGATTACATTGAGAAAGTGCCGGTCAGTATTCCAGACTGGGATGAAAGCCGCGTAACCCGCTCTCAGGAAGAAGTGGTTGTGGCGCATAACTGGGATGAGTTGAGACGGGTGATGTGGGACTTTGTTGGCATTGTGCGCAGTGATAGCCGATTGTTAAGGGCCAGCAAACGCATCGATCTGCTGGAGCAGGAAATCTCTTTCCATTATCGTCACTATCTGATCAGTCGTGATTCTCTGGAGTTAAGAAATCTGGTGCTGGTTGCTAAGCTGATTGTGGACTGTGCGCTGTTGCGTAAAGAAAGCCGCGGTCTGCACTTTAATATTGACTACCCCGATCTTAGTGATGTTGCTACCGATACGATCCTTAGACCCTGAAGTGGGTTTTATGGATAGATGTTGCTGCGATTATTTGACGGATTTGGCTTGGCGATGAGGCTTTCGGCGATACTGACCCGCAGATAAAAAGCAGCGGATTCGACGTTGGTCTTCATGACTGCAAGAGTCAGGCAGAATAATCAGCGTGTGTCTGTTGCCTGCAGTCCTGAATTCAAGGACTTGAATCCACCAGAGACAATAGAAATGAGTCAGCTCTGCTTTAAGCCAGCGCCCATTGCTAAGTTTCAGTGCCATTAACGGTTGCCCGGAGTTTTGCTCGATATCGGTATCGATATCAGTATCGTTGTCAGTGTCACAGGTAAATCCGCGAACCCAAGGCTGCCAGATTGACCAGCCAAACCCCTGAAGGCACGTCAGCATCAGCAATCCTGCCATCGATGGCAGTGTGATGTTTGAAATCATTATTGCGTAAAAAACGCCAGCCATGACCAGCGCACGCAGCGCCATCAAATATCGGGATTGTGAAAAGTGGATATCCATATCCATGGTGATTGCTCAATGTGGTCTAGCGACGCCCGAAACAGCGAACTCACGTATTTTTGCGATGATAATTTGCATTTCTTTATCCGGATGCTGGACGCGCTCTACTAGGCAGGCAAATAAATCCTGATCTTCTTCTGTCAGCAAACGTTCATAACGTTTGTGATCAGTATCATCTAGTTCCGGTAACTTTTTCTCTGCAAAAGGCAGAAGCAGAATATCCAGCTCCCACATACCGCGGCGACTATGCCAGAGCATTTTTTTGTAGGTGATATCTGATACCATAAAGGCTCCTCAACAGGCGGCATTTTTTGCTACCTCAGCCTCCTTATACTAACTCATAATCCGCTTTGAATCCGGAATAACTATGACGACAATCATTGATACAGATACAGCTGTTGTCGACACCGGTGCCTGGTTTTTGACATTGGATTCCATGGCAATCACTGAAGTAAATGGCGAAGACAGCAAACGCTTTTTACAAGGACAGCTCAGTTGTAACCTGCTGAAACTCAGCGAAGGGAATACTCTCAGGGGCGTATTGTGTAACCTCAAAGGGCGGGTTATCGCCGATGTCAGAGTACTTTCCGGCGACAATGCAGTATTGTTGATATCGCGTAGCGATCTACAGGAAAAAATTCTTACGACTTTGAATAAGTACCGGGTGTTTTTCAAAACATCATTGCGAGCAACCGGGACGCAGTATTGTGTTTACGGTATAGGTGGCGTCAATCTTGCTGCTACCGTCAATGCATTAGGAATTTCTTTGCCCGACATTGCTGACAGTTGCGTTCGGGTTAAGGGCATAACATTGATCAGTATGCCGATGTCCTCTTTGTATGCTCTCCCCCGTTTTTTGTTGGTCTTCGAGCGTGGCTCAGAGCAGTCACAAGCGCTTTGGCAAACCCTGCGTTCCTTGCTCGAAAGCGTGCCGGAGTCTATGTGGACAATGGCAGATATCAGAACAGGCCAGGCACATCCTGACCTGAGTCAGTCTGAAGTGTTTACACCACAGCTGCTGAACTACGACATCAATGGCGCAATCGACTTTAAAAAGGGTTGTTACACAGGACAAGAAATTGTCGCGCGTATGTTTTATAAAGCCGACGCAAAACGCAGGCTTTATTATATGAACACCAAGCTTGTGCCAGGCTCTGACGAGAGTGAAGGTGTGTGTGCTCCGGCAGACGATGTTGTCAAGTCAGTGAGTTATGCAGATGGCAGCATTGAGAGTCTGGTAATCCTCAATCGTGAGCAGGCTGAGCAGATGAATCACGTATTCAGTTTCGAGTGATTCACTGCATGATCAAAATTTGGCTGGCAACGGGCACCCCAATATTTCTGATGTCGTGCGCATTAATTCGTTTTCGGTGACCGTCACACCATTGTCGTGGTAAACACAGAGCAACATTGCGTTGAGCAATTGCCTCTTGTCAGCGTAGGTGAGCGATTTCAGTTGAATGGCTGACAACTGGAAACTTGAAAGGGTCAATTGATCTGCCGGTATCAACTCAAGTTCTTTGGTATGCAGTGCATTTGCAGCAGAGTTGAATGCGAGTTCAGCATCAACGCCCGATAAACCGCCGCTGAAGGTCAAAACTGATAGAAAGACACTGAGGTTTTTTTGTTGGTCGCTCAGACTTGTCTGCACTGACAGATGAACCTGAGCATTAAAATCAAGCATCCTGTCCAAATGATTGCTTGCCAACTGGAATATCAACCAAGAGTGCAAGTCAGGTCGGGGATCCGTCTCTATCAGTTTGCTCCAAACCGCTCGGATCTGTTTGTATTGCTGGACTGTCAGTTGCCTTAGTGTGCCAAGGCACAAACTGATCAACGCAAGTCGATGTGCGGGTTCTATCACAGCTTGACTGCGGAAAAGGCTGGCGGCTTCCGCGGCAAGGGTTGGGCTGATAACTGCTAACCTTTGTTCAATAACGCTGTCACCTGAAGGTGCTGACTCAATATCCTGCCTGAGCATCAGGATACAGATAATTGCCGATGCGCCCAGAGCCTCCCTGGCAACGCGCTGGTACTCAGCAGGCATTTCCTGCAGCACATGCCTTGCCTGGTTGATGTCCTCTTCATTCGCAGTGCCCGCCCTGCTGACAGCAAATCCGGCGGCCACCAGGGGAGACATATTCGACTCTTGTACTGGGGTTGTTGCGCTGAATTCTCCGCTCCATTCAGGATCCAGAGCTTCAATACGTTGCTGCAGCGGTGGATGAGTGGCAAACAAAGCATTGAATCGATGTTTAACGCCTTCGCTGAACAAGGCATGACTAATTTGCGTGGCTGCAGGATTGTCCAAAAAGTGATTGCCGGTATCAACGCCGATACGTTTGAGAGCCCCCGCTATACCAGCAGGATTTCGGGTGTATTGCACAGCCGATGCATCGGCAAGAAATTCACGTTGTCGACTGACAGCTGACTTGATCAGACCTCCAAAAAACGATCCTGATGCGCCGATCACGACCAATCCAATCCCAAAAAACGCCACGGTTGCGTTATTGTTGTTTCGCCGGGATGATGATGCGGCACGCAGCAGATAATGACCCATTATCCCTAGCACCATAATGCCGTGTAGCAAGCCAATCAATCTCAGGTTAAGTCGCATATCACCATGCAGGATGTGACTGAACTCGTGTGCAATGACCCCTTGGAGTTCGTCCCTGTTAAGCTTTTCAATGGCCCCGCGCGTGACCCCAATGACAGCATCTGCACTGGAATGTCCGGCAGCAAAAGCATTTATAGACACTTCCTCCATGATATAAACAGGCGGCACGGCAGTGCCCGATGCGATGGCCATTTCTTCCACGACATTCAACAGCTTTTGTTCATCCACTGACTTTGGTGTTATCAACAGACGCGCATTCATCATTTGAGCAACAGCATCACCCCCTTGTCTCAGACTGAATGTTTTAAACACACTGCTGACAACAACAACCAGCAATACCGCAAGGCTTACGGCTGCATACAGTCCCGGTTCCTTGGGGGTGAATAAAGGCCCAACCTCGGTATAGGTGCCAGAGATACTAAAAACGAGGTAGAGCAACAGATTGGTTAAAACCAGCAAACTCAGCAACGATAGTACAAACAGAAACACCAGATGCCGTGTGCGGCGTCTGGCAAGGTCTTGGGCTTTGAAAAAATCCATGAGTCCGGGCTTCCGGCAGTCAATCAGATAGGTGACTAAAAGCTGACTTTAGGTGCAGCCTGAATCTCAGCAGAATCTGCAAATTCAAGCAGTCCAGCGTCAGAGCCGTGACCAAATGCAGCAGCGAATACCACAGGCGGAAAACTCTGGCGGTAGGTGTTGTAGTTCATAACCTGATCGTTGTAAGCCTGCCGTGCAAAAGCAACTTTGTTCTCAGTCGATGTCAGTTCTTCGCTCAACTGCATCATGTTCTGATTGGCTTTCAGATCCGGATAAGCTTCCATCACTACGCTCAGTCTGCCCAAAGCGCCGGCCAGTATGCCCTCTTGTCCTGCCAGTGCTGACATCGCAGCGGGGTCGCCAGGATTTGCCGACGCTGCACCAAGGCCTTGGGCTGCTGCGTTACGTGCCTGAATGACTGCTTCGAGCGTGTCGCGCTCATGAGACATATAGGCTTTGGCTGTTTCGACCAGATTGGGGATCAGGTCGTAGCGACGCTTAAGCTGAACTTCAATTTGCGCAAAAGCATTCTGAAAGCGGTTACGAAGGCTGACCAGTTGGTTATAAATACTGATCAAGTAGATGGCGAGAATGACGATTAAAAACAACAAAACGATAGCAAAGATACCCATTTGACACCGACTCCCTTGTCAATTTGCCACCTGCGCTGCGCCTGACCGCAGCAGCAAGTGGCGCTGCATCACGAATGCCGCTCTTAGAGATCTTCGCGGCGTTGATTAAGGGCGCGCGTGTCACTGCCAGAGCTGGCATGAGCAGGGGCGGCCATTGCTTCAGTGTATTTTGTTTGCAAGGTATTGAGCAAGCGCGAGACTGTTTCGGGCGATCCGGTGTTCGTCGCCAGAAAATCAAACACAACAGGCACGACATGGATATGGTTATTGATTGAATGCGGACTACTCCATTGGATACGCTGATAAAGTGTAACCCAGCCACTGGTTTGCGTTAGAGAACGCCGTTGTTTCAGTAAAGTGACGCTCTACATCGTCAGATGGCTGGCTCTGTGGATCAGGAACTGCAGGACAACATTGAACAGCCTGCCTTGTTTACGGCCCACTCAGGTCTTTTTAAACCTGCATAGGCATCAGCAGATGATTGTTGGTGATAAGGCTTTTCAAGCACCTTAAGCAGTTTTGTGAAGACATGGATGTCCCCTGCTTCGGCTGCATCGATGGCTTGCTGCGCCAGATAATTTCTTGGCACATAGGCGGGGTTGACACTGTTCATCATACTCTTTCGTTGCGTGTGCAATGCAGATTCCGACAATAAACAACGACGATAGAGCGCCTCCCAATCCTGATAAGCCTGAGCGATTGATGGTTGTGATTGTTTGTTGTCGTAAAAAGCCGCATCTACGATTTTGTGAACGTTGCTCTGTGCATCCTCAGGTTTAAACTCAGATAACGAACGGAAGAACAAGGTCATATCCGTGGGTTGCAGGCATAGTAATTTTTTCAAAGCTTCTATCAGCTCTGCCGGACAGTTAATTGGGTGTTGAAAGCCAAGTTTTTGACTCATCATCACCGAGAATTCAACGTCATACGCAGATGGCAACTTAGCAAGAATGGATTGCAATGACTCAGCATCCTGCACAACCGGGTAGATTGCGTTTGCCAACTGATACAGATTCCAGCGCGCAATTGCCGGCTGGTTTCCAAACCTGTAACGTCGATTGGCAGCATCTGTCGTGTTCGGTGTCCAGTCGGGGTTGTAATCATCTATCCATCCGTAAGGGCCATAATCGATAGTAAGGCCCAAGACAGACATGTTGTCAGTATTCATTACCCCATGCACAAAACCTACGCGCATCCAATGAACTATCATGCTCTGCGTCAGTCTGCACACTTGCTGAAACCAATCGAGATAAACATCTGTCAGTGAGGAGTCTGAGCCTGCCAGGCGCACACGTTCTGACAGATCCTCCCTGTCGGTAACAACCACAAAGTCAAGCAGGCGTCGCAGTAGATGGTTATCACCTCTTGACGCGGGTAACTCAAAATTTCCAAAACGGACAAAAGAAGGCGCCACCCGGCATACAATAGCGCCTGGTTCCGCCCTTGGATTGCCGTCATAAAACATATCCCGTACAACCTTGTCGCCCGTGGATACCAAGCTCAAGGCTCTCGTTGTTGGTACCCCAAGGTGGAACATGGCCTCACTGCACAGGTATTCGCGCAGTGATGACCGAAGCACTGCCCTGCCATCAGCGTGCCTTGAGTAGGGAGTACCTCCGGCGCCCTTTAACTGCAGTGTGAAATGTTTATTGTGTGCGGTTGAAATCTCGCCCAGATTAATCGCCCGCCCGTCGCCCAGTTGACCTGCCCAGTTTCCAAACTGATGTCCGCCATAGACCATTGCAAATGGATCCATGCCCGGCAGCAAGGTATTGCCGCTTAATACCTTCACCAGTGCTGCCTTATCGCCAAGTAGCGGTCGCAGACCTAGCTCGCAGGCCAGTTCTTCGTTAAATGACAATAACTCGGGGTTGCTGGTTCTGGCGGGTTTTACTCTTGAATAGGCAGCACCTTGCACCTGCCGACAATAGTTATCTTCTATCTTGTCGGCAGGCAATTCGCGGGTGAATCGATTAACAAACGCAGGAGCTTCGGTGTGCGTAAGTGGCATTACCAGTCCGGTCCATCGAGACGTTCAATCAACGTAGCATTGGCTGTGCCGCCGCCCTCGCAGATTGCAATCAGTCCAAAACGGGCTTCACGCCGCTCCAGCTCATGCAGCAGGCTGGTCACCAGCTTGGCCCCGGTAGCACCAAGGGGATGGCCCAGTGCTTGTGCACCACCGTTCACATTTAATCGGCGAAGATCAGCGCCTAGTGCTTTGGCCCATGCCAGCGGTACTGATCCGAATGCTTCATTGACCTCATACAGATCGATATCGTCGATGGTCAGATTGGCTTTCTCCAGCAATTTTTCTGTTGCAGGTATCGGCCCCTCAAGCATGATCTGCGGATCAGAACCTACAACGACCAGCGTGTGAATACGTGCTCTTACGGGTAAATTGTATTTCTCAATTGCCCGGCGATTAGCAATCAGCACGGCAGCTGCGCCATCGCTGATCTGGCTGGCAGTGCCCGCCGTGATGACGCCGCCTTCGAATAGAGTTTTTAGCCCTTGCATAGCCTCAAGACTGGCTTCGTAGCGGATTCCTTCGTCAACAGCATGGGTATCCACGCTGCCATCAGCACGTGTTATCTCAACTGGGACAATCTCCCGCAGAAAATATCCTTCACGGGTTGCGGCTGCTGCACGTTGATGGCTGAGCACGCCAAATTTGTCGAGCTCTTTACGTGTGATGTGATACTTCTGCGCGAGTAATTCGGCGCCACTAAATTGACTGAATTCAATGCCGGGATAAAGCTCATCAAGTCTTTCGCCTCGCGGCACCCCACGCCCAAGCGGTTTTGAATCATTGATGTTGGAGCCAATCGGCACGAGGCTCATGCACTCCACGCCTCCACAGATAACCAGATCCTGAGTGCCGGACATGACTGCCTGGGCTCCAAAGTGCACGGCCTGCAACGACGACCCGCACTGGCGGTCTATAGTGACGCCTGGGACTGAGATGTCGAGGCGTGAAGCTAAAGAGACGTTACGCGCAAGATTGCCAGCTTGTGCACCTACCTGACTGACGCAACCAAAAATGACATCGTCAACAGCATCATTCGGCAAGGCTGTCCGATCAAGAATTTCGTCTACCACTGCAGCACCAAGATCTATCGGATGAATAGCACTTAAACTGCCATTCTTCTTGCCGCAGGCGGTTCTGACTGCCGCTACGATATAGGCCTCTGGCATGACTCACTCTCCTTTGATATTGATGTTAGAGTTTAAAACTAAACGATATGACCTACCCATCGTCCGGCGAGTGTTACCCCAGCCCAAAGCAACAACGAAACAATTCCTGACCATTTCAACATGACAGGAAAATTTTCTGGCTGAATATCTGCCAGACGATACCTGGTCGTCTGCCAGTGAAACATCACCATGTTTAAGGCTGCCAATACCATCAGCAGCATCTTCCACTGAAACGCCGGATTCAACATGTGTGCACTTGCGCGGGTGATGAACAACGCGATACCGGTTATACAGGCAACCACAAAGGATGCCCATATCCAGGGTAAAAAATCTTTGCAAAGATCTTTAATCGAGTATCGATTGGCAGCCACGCCTGCAGCTCTCAAGTCCAGCATCAGCAGAGCGCCTAGCATAAAGCTGATAGCCAGCACATGCAGGGAGTTAATCAGCGGAAACCACCACGTCGCGCCAATCTGCTCTGCCAGAGGAAGGTACTCAAGGGAAAGCCAGAATTCATGTGTAAGGACAGCGTTGATCATGAGTCTACTCTGGCCAGAAAATATAATCTGAATAAGCTATCCACCGCCCTGCAAGCGCTGTTATCACCCAGCCACTCATTACAACGGCTGCCAACAGCTTGGTTGGCAATCGGATAGTGTTGGTTTTTAACTCAGAACTGTATTTCCACAACCAGAAACTGGCGAAGATTGTCAGCAGAAATGCCACAGTTTTGATTGTAAAAATCGGGTTGTAAATGTAGCGCTGTGGTCGGGCAAGAAAAAACAATGCGCCGCTGATAAACATGACAGGGATAGCAGAAAAAAACCACGGGAACAACCGCTGAGCCATCTCATAAGGATCCTGCCGATTCGCAGCCAACCCTAGTATTCGCAAACACAAAAACACCATAGACCCAACAATCACAGCGACGCCTAGTAGATGTATCGTTTGCACAACAGGCGGTAAACCCGGAACTGAACGAAGCAAATTATCGCTGAATTCCCGTAATGGGCTATTACTGAAAAAGTCGCTGAGGCTACCGGCGATATCAGGCAAAAAAGGCTCTGTATCTGGCAACTGATTATTCTTGTTATTGCTGACAATATCCGACACAGGTTTCACATTTTTTAAAGATGACACAGTGGAAAACTCTAGGTGAGTGTCTGTGTTGCTCACCTGAATCTAACGAGAGTTTACGCCTGATGATGCTTGAAAACCATACTGCTTGTTTTACATGGCGAGAGTAAGTTCGGCGCTGAAAATGTCAGGACCTGAAATGGTCAATCGGCTTATTTTATTAAAAATAAAAAAGGCCCTCGAGAGAGAGCCTTATGTTGTGAGGTTTGCAGCAAGAATCATACAACAGCAAATTTGGTCGGAACGGCAGGATTTGAACCTGCGACCCCCACACCCCCAGTGTGGTGCGCTACCAGACTGCGCTACGCCCCGAAACAAGAGCCGGCATTATACTTGCCTTGCCTGTGCTTGCAAGTCCCTTGCGGATTAGCTTTGTGTTTTGCATCAAGTACGTGTGTTTATGATTGCAAGAAAAAAAGGTGGTCGGACAGATTACCCGACCACCTCTGTTTTCTTAAAGGTAACGCTTCAGATTACATCTCGAAGGTTACACGACCGTACAGCATGCGACCGGTTGGGTCATAAAGAATTGACTCCATGCCGCCGAGCATTGGGACTTTTTGCGGCATTCTGTCAAAAAGGTTACGGGCACCCAGCGTAAAGCTCAGCTCGCCGCCCAATGCTTCGAGGCCACGATAGTTGTAGCTGGCGTCGAAGATCGAAGAGGCTTTCAGTACATCTACATTGCGATAGTTGCTGAATGGCAAGCGCGCCTGATAGTCAAACTTGTTTGCATCAAACAGAACATCATCTATGTAACGACCGGTTAAGTTTGCGCTGTGCCGGTCACGTGACCAGCCAAGACTGACGTTAGCTTTAACTCGAGGTATCGGAGGAACCGCACCAGTCAAGTCATTCTGCAATCCTGCTGCTTCAACTATCGGGCGATCAGGTCGCAGTTGGTAAGAGTAACTATCAACGTAGGTTGCATCCATGGCAAGGCTGAACATGCCAAAGTCCGCGACCGAGAAGCGATAGCTCCACTTAAGATCGTACGCCTCCACCAACATTTTTGACGCATTACTGGATCCACTCAGAATACGGTCAATTTGATCCAGTCCAGCCGGGTTGCGCTGAATACGTTTGTCCGATCGCGGGTCATTGACCCATTGCTGAACAAGATCCAATGGCGGTTTGGCTGTGGCCGTATAGTTTAATGCCTGACGGAAATTGAAGAAATCTGTCGCCAAAACGTCTGCAGTTGTTGAGCTCACAATGCGATCAACGAAATCAGTTTTACTGTAATCAATAGAAATACTCATGTTTTCTATCAAGTCCAGATCAAAACCCAACGACAGCGTGTCTGCAGATTCGGGAACCAGATCAGGGTTGCCTTGTGAACAGTTAGCCGTAAAAGCTGCAAAAGTTGTAAATGGGTCTGAAACGTTGGTTAATCCGCAGGATTGAGGAGCATTCAGTTCTCCCAAGCTCGGCGCAATGAAAGAAGAACCAGCGCTGGCGCGCAGCGTCAGTCTGTCCATTGGGGTATAAACCAGGCCGTACTTGGGGTCAGTTGAGCTTTGACCTGTGCTGTAAGATTCATCACGGACTGCCAATTGCAATTCAAGATTGCTCAGCAGCGGCGCAGACACTTCAACAAAGTATGCATCAACGCTTCGGCCGTCGCTGGTTGGGAACAGACGGGTACCGATAAACACATCACCCGTCAAGCTGTGCAGGCTGGGGATGTTGTTAAAACGATCCGAACGACGCTGATATCCCACTGCGGCAGCAACTGGACCACCCGGCAGTTCAAATCCGCCCAACGGCACTTCACCATTGAGGACCAGATCAATAGTCTGCAGTTTGTCGGTGTCGTTGACTCGGTTTGTTGTGTAAACCGTAGAGTCAGCAACAGCCTGTGTGTTCAGTACTGCGGGCGATGTTGCAACAAAGGGGTTAAAGCAGGAACTGCGATCTTTAAGTACGTCACAGTTCAAACCACGCTGCAGAGCTCCGAGGCTGAAGTTGCTGGCTACGCTTTTATCAAGTTGGTATGCAAACATATAGTTTGCTGAACCCCGCCATCCCTCGATAAACGGAACAGCAAATTCGGCTTTGATCGCCTGCCGGATACCGCGTACATAAGTTTCGCCTTCCAGAGAGCCGTCATCGGCTAACTGCGTTGGCAATGTGCCCTGTTTGCCCCATGGACGCCAGGAGTTAAAGGTCACGTCTTCATTAAATGGGATGCCCGTTGCATCAATGATAACGGCACCACGTGCATCGCGATCTGGCAGGCCATCGCGGTTCTGATCGCGGGCAAACAAGGGTGCTCCGGCTGAGTTAACTGCTCTGAACGGGTTGCCCGGCAGTTCGCCACGGACTGTTGGCAATTCTGACACACGACCACCGGGGTTGGATGCTGAGCCGCGCGGATAGGCACGACGTGCGAACACGCTGGTCTGTGAACTGATGCTGAAATCAGAGCTCACATCATAGGACAGGTTCAGGAATGCAGTGCCTGAGTCCTGAGCAGTACGGAAATCCCAGAATTCACCATAGTCGTACCAGCAACGCGTACCACCCGTGGCACCAGTCTGGTTGAACAGGAAACCGTTAGGGTTAGAACCTTCCACAGTCGGGTCATTTCTGACTGCGCCGCAACCCGGATCCGGGCGGACAGTCGTTTGCACAACACCAGCTGCATTGCGGACCAGGTTGCCCGCAGCATCACGTCGTGGCACGTTGTAGTTGCCTGGATTGGATGTTGAGGATGAGGTTAACCCTGCATTCATCTGGTCTGGACGATCACGCATGCGCAGACGTCCGTTTGTTCGGTAGTCAGCTGCGAACACCACGTTGAGACCACTGATCTCGGTGCCGCCCAGGAAGCTGAGTTGTGAATCTTTGTAGTCACCGCGGGAATCGCCCTGCTGGTAAACCTCGACTTTTACGCCATCGTAGGAGGTGCGTGGAACAAAGTTCACAACGCCAGCTACTGCCTGTGAGCCGTACAGTGCCGCGGCTCCGTCAGTCACGATGTCGAGTCGCTGAATCGCAATCTGTGGCAAGAAGGTATTGACGTTGGTGCCAATCACGCGCATACCGTCAACGAGGTTAAGGGTGGCACCAGCCCCCAGTCCTCGCAGGTTTATAGATGTAGTCGTACTGGAAGCGCCAGTCAATGAGTTCTGGGTAATTGTAGAACCCTGGTTAAAACTCAGATTGTGAATAACGTCACCCATGTTTGGCGTACCCGCCAGCGCGATATCCTCTGCGCCGATTTGGGTGATGGGAGATGCAGCACGGAAACCTTCGGTACGTCGGATAAAGGAGCCGGTAACAACAACCTCTTCAACTTCCGGGGTGTCCTGTGCGATAGCTGCGCCTGAAGGGATCAGCAACGCTGCAGCGATTGCAGCGGACAGGAGATTAGCTCTGTAATTGATAGCAGATTTGGATTTCATCCATAGACCTCTAGATGTTTCTTATGTTTTTGGGTCGGCTGTGCAGGAGTGACACAGCGTCATTTTTGCTTAAATGCGTGGGTGCATACTTCTTAAGCAATGATTCATCTATATTTCCCCGATAAATCAGTGGCGGAATATATCATTGTGATTGGTACAGTAAAGCTGATTTGCCAGAAATGTCTTTCAAATTAAAGTGCGATCGTTCGAATAATACTGCTGGCGTGGCTGGCGTGGTGGTCAAGGCGAGTGAATGAGATAAACAAATAGCGAGAAGAATCCTGCCGGACAGTTCAAAGCATTTTGAGCACAGACTCTATCTCGGCAATCATCGAGCGGATGTCATTGCCTTCAACTGCAGCAGTCGTCGTAATATTTGCAGCAGGTAGCTCTTGAGTACTACTCATGCGTTGACGCGCGCCTCCGATCGTAAACCCCTGCTCATATAACAAAGATTTGATCTGGCGGATAAGAAGTACGTCTTCTCGCTGATAATAGCGGCGGTTACCGCGTCTTTTTACGGGTTTCAACTGAGGGAATTCCTGCTCCCAATAACGCAGCACGTGCGGTTTTACAGAGCACAATTCTCCTACTTCGCCAATTGTAAAGTAGCGTTTGGCGGGAATCGGGGGTAAGTCCTTGTTACTGTTGCTGGGTTCCAGCATATTTTTCTACTCGAGCTTTCAGCTTCTGGCCAGGGCGAAATGTAACGACCCGACGTGCCTTAATTGGAATTTCTTCTCCGGTCTTGGGGTTGCGCCCGGGGCGTTGTTTCTTGTCGCGAAGATCGAAGTTGCCAAAACCGGAGAGCTTTACCTGCTCATTAGCCTCAAGCGCTTGTCGGATTTCTTCAAAGAACTGCTCTACCAGTTCTTTGGCTTCGCGTTTATTCACGCCAAGTTCATCAAACAAACGTTCAGCCATTTCCGCTTTTGTCAGCGCGCCCTTATCCATGCTCAATTCCTTAACTTTGCATTAAATTTGACTTCCAGGCCTTTGACACAACGCTCAATTATGGAATTGATGTCGTCGTCACCTAGAGTGCGTGAAGGATGTTGCCAGGTCAAGCCCAGTGCCATACTTTTTTTCTCGAAACCTATAGCATCGTCTTGATAAACATCAAATATTCTAAGCGAAGTAAGGTGTTCTCCCGCCAACGCTTGTAATTCGCTCCTGATAGCCTGCGCCGGGACGTGCCTGTCAATCAAAACAGCCAGGTCTCTGGAGACCTCAGGAAACCGGGAAAGTGCTTTGAATGCCGGTTTTCGTGAGTTCATTACTGCTGCCAGTTCAATCTCAAACAGGAATGTTTTGTCATTCAGGTCAAGCGCACGCTGCAAAACTGGAGACAGTGCTCCTATCCAGCCTACCGGCAGCCCGGACTTGAGGATTCGAGCACATTGGCCGTCATGAAGTGCCGGGTGCTTCTGTGCCTCAAAGGCAAACTTGTCATGTTCGCCGCTCAGGGAAAGTATTGTTTCTACATCCCCTTTTGCATCGTAGAAATCAGCAGCATCGCGACCTTGAGACCAGTCGGCCGGCAGGCGGCTACCATAAATAAGCCCGCCCAACATATCAGGCTGGTTGATCAGATCCCCGGAAGGCAGGAATATCTGGCCCGTTTCAAACAATCTGACCCGGGCCTGTTGGCGATTAACATTGTAACGTAAGGTCTGGATTAGCCCCGCCCACAAGCTTGTCCGCATCACCGCCATTTCTGCTGAAATTGGGTTTTGAAGAGGAACTGGCAGCAGGTCTGGTCTCAGCATTGCCATCAGTGAGGGTTCAACGAAGCTATAGGTGATAACTTGTTGATATCCCAGAGTTACAAGCCTTTCGCGAAGTCTCTCTGGGCTCACAGAGCCTTCAGGGCTTGGCGAAAGATTCATACGTACCAAGGGCTTGGTAACAGGCAGTTGATCATATCCGTAGACGCGCGCCAATTCCTCGATAAGATCTGCTTCTATGCTGATATCAAATCGGTGCGAAGGGATTACAAATTGAAGACTTGTATCAGTTGAAGATTGAAGAACCAGTCCTAATCTATTGAGTATATTGATAATGTCAGTCCTGCTCATGATCATTCCGAGCAATCGATTAACATTATCAATTTCCAGTTTCACTGATTTTTTTGTAGGTACCGTGTGTTCACACACAATCACTGGTCCAGCATCCCCACCAACTATCTGCAATAAAAGCTGAGTCGCGCGCTCAATCGCTTGCAATTGCAAGTCGCTATCAACACCTCTTTCGTATCGATGAGATGAATCTGTATGCAATCCGTAACGTCGGGCCCTGCCAGCGATTGCTAACGGGTCAAACCACGCACACTCAAGAAAAATATGTTTGGTGTCAGAGTTTACGCCACTGTGCTTTCCGCCCATGATGCCGGCCAGAGCCAAAGGGCCTTGCTGATCGGTGATCAGAAGAGTGTCTGGTTGGACTTCAATTTGTTTGCCATCTAACAGGACAATTTTTTCACCGGCCTCGGCCATGCGTACATTGATGCCGCCGTTTAACTGGCTCAAATCGAACGCATGCATTGGTTGACCAAGCTCAAGCAATATATAGTTGGTTACATCAACGACAGGATCAATACTTCTGAGACCGCATCGCCGCAGTTTTTCCTGCATCCACAGCGGTGTCTCCACATTGATATCAATGCCTTTTATAACACGGCCAATATATCTCGGGCATTGCTCTGCAGCGGTGAGTTGTACCGCAAAGACATCATCAATAGTGGGTTGTACTGCTTCGATTACAGGTTCACAAAAATCCAGATTGTTAAGCGCGGAAATTTCGCGCGCCAGTCCTCTAATACTCAGACAATCCCCTCGATTAGGGGTCAGGTCCATTTCGTAAAACATATCATCCAGCTGCAAGAATTCCCGTACGGACTTGCCGACCGGGGCATCTGCTGGCAATTCAAACAAGCCGTCAGACTTCTCAGCCAGACCAAGTTCCTGTGCAGAGCACAGCATTCCAAATGATTCAACACCACGTAATTTGGCTTTTTTGATCGCAAAGGAAGATGAGACGCCTGGCTCTGATGAAACAACCGGCAGTTGAGCACCAATGCGTGCATACGGAACCTTTAAACCGCTGCGAACGTTGGCGGCACCACAAACAACTTGCAGCACTTCTTCGCCGTCAAACACCTCACATACCCTCAATTTATCGGCATCCGGGTGCTGAACCACGTTGACAACTTCGGCGACAATTACACCTGCAAACTGCGCTGCAACAGGTCCATGCGCATCGACTTCCAGCCCGGCCATCGTCAATTGACTGATAAGTGCCTCTGGCTCAAGGTCAAAATCAACCCACTCACGTATCCATTGTTGTGTAAAAATCATGCTTCGTTGCTCTTACTGTCTACTCATGGCTTTTCATTACTTTATAAATCAAAAATTTAATGCATTTCTACCGATCGTTAGTTGAACTGACGAAGAAACTTCAGATCGTTCTCGAAAAATAAGCGCAGATCATTAACGCCGTAACGCAGCATTGCAAGACGTTCTACACCCATACCGAACGCAAAGCCTCGGTACTTTTCACTATCGATACCGGAGCTCTCCAGCACTGACGGATGGACCATTCCGCAACCCAGCACTTCAAGCCATCCGGTATGTTTGCAAACTCGGCAGCCTTTTCCCGAACACATAACGCAACTCATATCAACTTCAGCAGAAGGTTCTGTAAACGGAAAGTAAGAGGGACGAAAACGCACTTCAAGATCAGCTTCAAAGAAATTTTGCAGGAAGTCAGCCAAGGTACCTTTCAGGTCAGCGAAGGTAACATTTTCATCAATGAGCAAGCCCTCGACTTGATGAAACATGGGTGTATGTGTCAGATCTGAGTCGCAACGGTAAACACGCCCGGGGCAGATCATACGGAAAGGCGGTTTGCCATGCTCCATCACCCTCACCTGCACGGGTGACGTATGAGTTCTGAGGACGGTCGTGGGGTTTATATAAAATGTATCGTGCATGGCACGAGCAGGATGGTGGCCCGGAATATTCAATGCTTCGAAGTTGTGATAGTCATCTTCAATCTCCGGGCCTTCCGCAACGGAATACCCGACGGATTCGAACAGTTGTTTGATGCGGTCAATAGTCCTACTTACAGGATGCAAGCCCCCAGGGCTTTGCCGGCGCCCAGGAAGGCTGACGTCTATGGTTTCTTTAGTAACTTGTTGCGCAAGCGCTTTTTCAACGATGATATCTCGACGCGTATCAAGCGCATTTTGAATCTGGCGTTTGGCTTCATTGATATACTCGCCGGCCGCAGGACGCTGTTCGGCCGGTAGCTTTCCAAGTTCTTTGAGGAGTTCGGTAAGCTCCCCTTTTTTGCCCAGATAATCTACGCGCAATTGATCCAGCGTGCGCTCGTCAGCAGTCGCCTTAATGGCACTTAATGCTGTAATCAGTAGTGAAGCTGTGTCTTTCATGGACCAATCCACTCAATCCGTTAAATGCACAGAGCCGGCTCAGGTGTTGAACACCCGAACCGGCTCTGCAAAAAGTAACACTTTATTGTGCCAGGCTGGCTTTTGCCTGATTTACCAATGCAGCGAATGCTGCTTTGTCATGCACAGCCAGATCTGCCATTACGCGACGGTCAACACCGATATTGGCCTTTTTCAATCCAGCGATCAGCTGGCTGTAGGTCATACCGTTAGCGCGTGACTGCGCGTTTATACGGGTAATCCACAATGAGCGGAAAACTCGCTTTTTGGCTCGACGGTCACGATAGGCATACTGACCTGCCTTGATGACCGCCTGAAAGGCAACACGATACACACGACTGCGCGCGCCGTAGTAACCTTTAGCCTGCTTTAGAATCTTTTTGTGACGACGACGTGCCGTTACACCGCGTTTTACTCGTGCCATATTGCTCTCCTCTGACTAACCTGATTATTAATTAACGCGCATCATGCGATCGATCATCGGTTTATCACAGGCTGCAACCAGTGAAGTACCGCGTAATTGACGCTTACGCTTGGTGGTCATTTTGGTGAGAATATGGCTCTTGTTTGCACTTTTGCATTTCCAGCCGGAAGCTGTTTTTTTGAAACGCTTGGATGCACCGCTATGGGTTTTCATCTTGCTCATTTGTCTTACGACTCCGCATTTAGCGCCATCACTGGCGATAGTGTTTAGATTTTAAAAAAAGCTGACACCCGTCAGACTTTTTTCTTCTTCGCAGGAGACAGAACCATCACGATCTGCCTACCTTCCATCTTGGGTTCTTGCTCAATAACACCGTAATCTTCAAGATCCTTGCCGATACGTTGTACGAGCTCAAGTCCAAGATGCTGATGGGCTAATTCCCGGCCGCGAAATCTTAACGATATCTTGGCTTTGTCCCCATCAGTAAGGAAACGTATCAGGTTGCGTAGTTTTACCTGATAATCCCCCTCTTCCGTCCCTGGTCGAAACTTGATTTCTTTCAGCTGTGTTTTGCGCTGCTTTTTCTTGTTGGCAGCCTTTTGCTTTTTCAGATCAAAAATGTGCTTGCCGTAATCCATGATTTTGCAGACCGGTGGCTCAGCCTCCGGGGCAATCATCACCAGATCAAGCTTGGCTTCACTGGCGGCAGCTCGCGCTTCCTCGATGGTCACTACGCCTTTTTGCTCGCCATCTGCTAATACCAGGCGAACTTCGGGTGAATCAATGTGCTCGTTAATGACCGGTTTTTTGGAACTGCTCTTCATATTCGACAGCGTATTCTCTCCTGCTTAAATTATAAAATTTGCCTGATCAACCTATGACTGATGCGCGGCAGATCGTCCAAATCGTGAAATATCATCTGCCAGAAAACTGGCAAAGGCATCGATTGACATGATGCCAAGGTCGTTTCCTTCCCGGGTGCGTACAGAAACTTCCCCATTCTCCAGTTCCCTGTCACCCGCAACGAGCAGGAAAGGAATCTTCTGGATAGAATGCTCGCGGATTTTAAAGCCGATCTTCTCATTTCTCAAGTCCGCACTGACCCGAAAGCCCTTTCCTGCCAGTATTTTACGAACTTTTTCACAATATTCGGCTTGTTTGTCGGTGATATTCATCACAACAACCTGATCGGGTGATAGCCAAGCAGGAAGTGCTCCCGCGTAATGTTCGATCAAGACACCAATAAATCGCTCAAATGAGCCAAGAATTGCCCGATGAAGCATGACCGGGACTTTCCTGTTGCCGTCTTCGGCGACGTATTGAGCACCCAGTCGTTCTGGCATCGAAAAGTCTACCTGGATAGTGCCGCATTGCTGCACCCGCCCCATACAGTCCTTCAATGAAAATTCGATTTTGGGACCATAAAACGCGCCTTCTCCTGGCAATAATTCCCAGGCGAGGCCACTATTATTCAGGGCCTGACGTAAAGAACCCTCTGCTCTGTCCCACATTTCCTCAGAGCCAACTCGCTTGGCTGGGCGGGTCGACAGACGAAGTATAATTTCATCAAAACCAAAGTCACGGTATACACCAAACAAAAGTTTCATGAATGCCGCTACTTCGTCTTGTATAGCTTCTTCAGCACAGAATATATGCGCATCATCCTGAGTGAAGCTGCGCACCCGCATCAATCCATGCATTGATCCTGATGGTTCGAATCGATGGCAAGAGCCGAATTCTGCCAGGCGCAAGGGCAAATCCCTGTAACTCTTAAGGCCCTGATTAAAGACCTGAATATGGCAAGGACAGTTCATTGGCTTAATAGCATACATGCGGTTTTCAGAAGCAACGCTGAACATCTGATCAGCAAATTTATCCGCGTGACCAGAGCGTTCCCAAAGTGAGTAGTCTACCAACTGAGGTGTGCGTATCTCTTGGTAGCCGTTTTCATTCTGCACTTTTTGCATGTAATGCTGAATGACCTGGTAAATAGTCCATCCGCGTGGATGCCAGAAAACCATCCCGGGAGCTTCTTCCTGAAAATGGAAAAGATCCAGTTTCTTACCAATTTTGCGGTGATCGCGCTTTTGCTGCTCTTCAAGCCTGAACAGATAATCTGCAAGGGCTTTTTTGTCACCCCACGCTGTTCCATGAATGCGCTGCAACATTTCATTGTTGGAATCGCCACGCCAGTATGCGCCCGCGACTGACGTCAATTTAAACGCTTTGAACTTTCCTGTGTTCGGCACATGTGGCCCGCGACAAAGGTCTATAAAATCACCCTGTCGATAAAACGAAAGCTGTTCGTCGCCCGGAATGCCTTTAATGATTTCGACTTTATACTTCTCGCCCATTTTTTCAAACATGGCAACGGCGTCGTCACGGCTCATCAGTTCACGTTTAACAGGCAGGTTTTCTTTTACAATGTCCTGCATTACAGCTTCAATTTTCTCGAGATCTTCCGCTGTGAAGGCTCTTTCATACGCAAAGTCATAAAAAAAACCATCTTCGACTACCGGTCCGATTGTCACCTGCGCAGTTGGGAAGAGTCGTTGGACAGCCTGTGCCATCAAATGTGCACAAGAGTGACGAATGACTTCAAGGCCTTCAGTGTCGCGCTCGGTGATGATCGCGAGATGAGCATCAGTATCGATTAAGCAGGAGGTGTCGACCAGTTGTCCATCTACCCGGCCCGCAAGGGCTGCTTTCGCAAGGCCTGAACCAATGGATTCAGCAACTTCAAATACAGTCACTGGCCGATCAAATTGTCGTTGACTACCGTCGGGAAGAGTAATTGAAGGCATAGCGGTCGCGGTTCGTTTGATATGAGATGAATGAAGCCTGACTTACAAGGCATTTATGAAAAACAATCGGATTGCGGATTGATGCAGAATACCACTTATTAATTTAGTGGTAGGCACGACCAGATTCGAACTGGTGACCTCTACCATGTCAAGGTAGCGCTCTAACCAACTGAGCTACGCGCCTGTTTCAATTTCTACTTAGTAACAGGCAAATCTTTAAATAAATCCTGATTTTAAACAGGATCAGACCACCGCTTCCGAAAGAATATCGATTATAGGGGCAGCCAGAAAAAACTACAAGAGAATGGCTGTGACGATGACCATCAAGATAATCACTCTAACCGGAATTAATCAGATCAATTTTCAGGGCGGCAACCTGATCACGTAAAACAGCAGCTTCTTCAAATTCAAGATTGCGCGCCATTTCAAGCATACGCTGTTCCAATTGTTTTATTTCATGGGCGAGTGACCTGACGTCTTTGTGAGATGTGGTACCGGATTTATAGTCCGCAGATTTTTCTGCTACTGATTTGCCTTTACGACGGTTTCGTGAGTCGTTGGCGGCATCACCGTGGTGCGCTCCTTCCATTACATCTGAGACTGACTTATTGACTCCTGCCGGAGTAATGTTATTGACCATGTTAAAGCTTATCTGTACTTCCCGCCTCCGCTCAGATTCATTGATCGCACGTTGCATGGAACCCGTAATTCTATCGGCATACAAGATGGCTCTGCCGTTAAGGTTGCGCGCGGCTCTGCCGATGGTCTGAATCAGCGAGCGCTCGGAGCGCAAAAAACCTTCCTTGTCTGCATCCAGAATTGCTACCAGAGAGACCTCGGGGATGTCTAACCCTTCCCTGAGCAGATTTATGCCAACCAAGACATCAAACTGACCCAGCCTCAAATCTCGAATGATCTCCGAACGCTCAATTGTATCTATATCTGAATGTAAGTATCTGACGCGTATCTCATGATCCATCAGATAATCTGTCAAATCTTCAGCCATTCGTTTTGTAAGCACGGTGACAAGCACCCTTTCATGACGGGCAGTGATCAGACGAACTTCTGATAACAGGTCGTCTACCTGTGTACCAGCAGGACGAATTTCCAGTATTGGATCTAGTAATCCGGTTGGGCGCACGAGCTGTCTGACGGTTTGTCCGGCGCGTTCAAGTTCATAGGGGCCAGGAGTTGCAGAGACAAAAATCAACTGTGAGGTCAGTGACTCCCATTCCTCAAATCTCAATGGTCTGTTATCAAGGGCTGAAGGTAAACGAAAGCCATACTCAACCAGTGTTTCTTTTCGTGAGCGATCTCCTTTGAACATAGCGCCAATCTGCGGAACCGACACGTGAGATTCATCCACTATTACTATGGAGTCCGGTGGCAAGTAATCAAATAGCGTAGGTGGAGCTTGACCTGGGTCGCGACCAGACAAATAGCGTGAATAGTTTTCTATACCATTGCAGTAACCGAGTTCAGACATCATTTCTATGTCGAAACGAGTTCTTTGAGCAAGACGCTGCGCCTCTACAAGCCGATGGTGTTGTTCGAGATACAGAACTCTGTCATTGAGTTCAATTTTTATGTCTTCGAGTGCGTCGAGAATTTTTTCGCGCGGAGTCACATAATGTGATTTTGGGAAAATGGTCAGACGCGGCACTTTGCGTATGACTTCGCCATTAAGCGGGTCAAAAAATGATAGTGCCTCAATCTCGTCATCAAACAGTTCGATGCGGATGGCATGCCTTTCTGAATCTGCAGGGTAAACATCAATAACATCGCCTCTCACCCGATACGTGGCCCTTTGCAGTTCCATGTCATTTCTGCTGTATTGCATATCAGCAAGTCTTCGAAGAATGTAGCGCTGATCAATTTTGTCGCCCCGATCGAGGTGCAAGACCATTTTCAGGTATGAGCCCGGATCGCCTAGCCCGTAAATAGCCGATACAGTTGCCACGACTATGACATCGCGTCTTTCCAACAGCGCTTTGGTAGCTGACAAACGCATCTGTTCGATATGCTCATTAATAGATGCATCCTTTTCTATGTAAAGATCTGAGGAAGGAACATACGCTTCTGGCTGGTAGTAATCGTAGTAAGACACAAAATACTCAACAGCGTTATCAGGAAAAAACTCTCTGAATTCGCCATAAAGCTGTGCTGCCAAGGTTTTGTTTGGCGCCATTACCAAAGCCGGTCGCTGTGTCTGTGCAATCACATTCGCGATTGTGAAGGTTTTTCCCGAGCCAGTCACACCCAGAAGAATCTGAGAGTGTAGCCCCTCATCCAAGCCCTCAATCAATTGTGCTATCGCATTGGGCTGATCACCCGCAGGGAGGAAGTTCGCATGCATTTTAAATGGTATGTTCATGGTCGTAAGTATACTGCCCGGAAGACATTTTTTTTTATTGCAGCATTTTTCGCCTAGGTAAAAGCATCAAAAAGTTGCTGATCAAAGGTTGACCAGTATGACAAATGTCATTATGATACGCGTCCTGTTGGGGCCAACCAAATTGGCCAACGTTACTGCCCAATAGCTCAATGGTAGAGTAATCGACTGTTAATCGATTGGTTCCTGGTTCGAGTCCAGGTTGGGCAGCCAAATTTTTCCTCTGTTTTAATTCCCCGTATTTAAAATGCACGCGTGTTTCCGGAACGCCAAAACATTGATCAGGTTTTGGATTATACAATTATGCGTGGCATTAACTGATTCGTGTTCAGTATCTGTTAAAGTATCAGCCCGCATCATACTCGGTGTTTACCCCCCAATAATGTCAAGGAGATTGTTTATGTTTAAGTCTTTGTTAGCAGCGATTTTGGTTGCTGTCAGCATGGTTGGCTATGCGGCTGAAAATGCGAATCCTGTTGTTGTCATGGAAACCAGCCAAGGCACTGTGGTTATTGAGCTTTGGGCTGATGAGGCGCCAATCACAGTTGAGAATTTTCTGCGATATGTGGATAACAAATTGTATGACAATCTAACATTTCACAGAGTAATTCCAGGTTTTATGATTCAAGGCGGCGGTTACAATACTGAATTTGTAGAAATGTCAGGTTATGCACCTATCAAAAATGAGGCTTCTCCTACGCTTGAAAATGATCGGGGAACTTTGGCAATGGCACGCACCAATGTTGTTGATAGCGCAACCAGTCAGTTTTTTATCAATTTGGTAGATAACGATTTCCTGAATCAGCGAGGAACCTCAGCTCAGGACTTCGGTTACGCCGTATTCGGCCGAGTCATAGAGGGAATGGATATTGTTGATGCTATTGCCGCCTCGCCTACGGCAAACGCGCGTCAGCACCAGAATGTTCCGGTCGAGCCTGTAATGATTCTGTCTATGACCAGAAGGTAGCTTGTCAGGTAATTGATCAGCGTTTATGGAGCGGTGTGACTTTGGTGGCGGCAACCTTGTTTTGCGGATGGTTGACTGAGTTAGATGTTGCTGAAGTTACACCTGTGCCGCTTGTATTGGGCCAGAACAGATCATCTTTAAGCGATTCAGGATTAAAACCGTCAACTGCACGAATCAGTAGTTGACGTATGGTTTCAAGATCCAGCCGTTTGCATGCAGACTCAAGTTCGACAAGCATGGGTTGAAGATCGCTCCACGGCAAAAAATCCTCTTCTGCACGCATGATCTTTGGGTGCTCTGTCCCTGTGACAGATTCGCCTATCAATAATTCCTCAAAGAGCTTTTCACCGGGTCTAAGTCCGGTATATTCAATTGAGATGTGTCCTTCGTATGACTTTTCATCTTTGATGTTGTAACCCATCAAATGAATCATTTTGCGTGCCAGATCCACAATTTTAATTGGCTCATGCATATCCAGCACAAACACATCGCCACCACTTGCCATTGACCCTGCCTGAATCACCAACTGCGCGGCTTCCTGAACTGTCATAAAGTAACGTGTAACTTCAGGGTGAGTTACTGTCACCGGCCCGCCCTGACTAATCTGTTTGCGGAACAAAGGCACTACTGAACCGGACGAGCCAAGAACATTGCCAAATCTCACCATACTAAAACATGTGCCACCTTTCTGAGCTGCCAAGGCCTGAAGCACTTGCTCCGCAAATCTTTTTGTTGCGCCCATCACATTGGTTGGACGTACGGCCTTGTCAGTTGAAATAAGTACAAAATTTTCGACTTGACACTTATTGGCTGCCAGAGCAGCAACAGCCGTACCAAGCGTATTGTTAAAGGCGCCTTCTATGACATTCCTCTCAACCATTGGTACTTGCTTATATGCGGCCGCATGATAGACGGTCTTTACCTTGAATTTTTGCAGGATTACTTCCAGAAGATTCTGGTTACAGGTGTTACCCAGAACTGCAACAATGTCAGTTTCAAAGTCAGACTTACCTTGTAAAGCGTCTCTCAGTGTCTGCAGTTCACGCTCGATGTCATACAATCCAAACTCAAAGCTGTCGAGGACTACCAATTTTGCAGGCCTGAGGCCAAGAATTTGTCTACAAAGCTCTGAGCCAATAGATCCGGCTGCTCCAGTTACCATAACTGACTTGCCTGTGATACAGGCACTCATCAGCTCTGGATCCGGAGGAACAATATCGCGGCCCAACAAGTCCTCGATATCAATATCTCTAACTTCGTCAACATGGAATTTTCCCGTGCGCATATCAAACAGTTCGGGCACAGTCTTGACGTGAACCGGCAGGTGCTCGAGTTTATTGAGGATTTCCTTTCTTTCAGCATGGCTGGCTGAGGGAATGGCAAGCAGGATTTGTGTGACGGAGAAAGTTTTGATCAGCTCTGATAGAGCGGAAGGGGTATAAACTCGGATGCCATGGACAATACTGCCAACAATATGTCGGCTGTCATCCACAAAGGCAACGGGCAAATACTGGTTGCCACTTTGCAAGGCAACCACTAGCTGCATGCCAGAACTTCCGGCCCCGTAGATAATCACGGGTTGTTTTGGTCGAAAATTTTCAATCAGACTCTGGAGGGCAAGTTTAGCGACAAATCGGCTTCCCCCGACAAAAACAAGCGAGATCATCCAGTATATAGGGACTGTTGCATGATTGAGCAACTCTGGTGAGAGAATTAGATAATATACGCCGCCGAACAACACTGCGGCGACTGTGATTCCCTGAATAACAATAAATCCGGACTGACCACCCATATAGAGCAGGATAGTTCGGTACAAACCGATGCGGTAAAAGACCAATACACTGATCAGAATGGCTAGAGCGCTAAAGCCGAGGACTTGATCAAGTTTGTCTTCGACGCTTATGCCCAGCATGTTGAGTGACAACCAGGCTGCCAGAGCGAGCATCAAGATATCCGCCACCATCAACAGCACTTGCTTGACATTACGAGACAGTGGGATGGTATAGGGATTCATCATTATTCCTGTGCGGCGATCAGCTCTTATCCTTTTATTGGGGCATTTGGTCGGCCTGCTCCCAGCAACGCTGCTATTGCCATCAATGGTACTACACCAACGATAGTCAGATACACCCCATTCTGGGGGTACACCACTGCAAGCCATGACATGGGCAGAAGCCATATCAGGTTAACAAGTGCATAAATAAAAACTACTTTAGAGTGGCTGCCAGTTCGTCTGGATAGATGCTGATAGGCGTGCAGATTATGACCCTCTGTCACTCGCTGTCCTGACAGCGCCCGTCTAATCAAAGTAAAGGTTGTATCAGCAATAAACGCTCCCATCAGTAGCACCCAGACCCACACAGAAAGCGTGCCTTCGAAATGCGCAACAAGCGCAACCAATCCGATAAAAAATCCGAGGAAAGTACTTCCGACATCACCCATAAACAAGCGCGCTGGAGGCAAATTCAGCAGCAGAAAACCCAGGCAAGCAACAAACAGGCCCGCACAAACCCACGCCAGATCAGTTTGTTGATAAAACAACATCAGGCACGCTGCCCCGCTGACGAACAGCGCTTGAGTCGCGGCCAGACTGTCAATTCCATCCATAAAATTGTACAAGTTTAATAGCCAGACCAATGCCAACATCAGGATCAAAGATTGCAGAAATGCAGGCACAAGTAACCATCCACTGAAAAATGGCTCCGGTACCGGACCCAATAAAACAAGTGCTATAAATGCTGCTAACAAATGTGCAGGTAATCTCACACTTACGGGCAGACCGCGCAGATCATCTATAAATCCGGTGATTGCAACGGGTGTTGCGCAAAGCAATACAGCAAAAACACGCACTTCTATTGTGCCGTTCCATACCAGAAATCCTGCAAAGATGTTGACAGCGATTACGATGGCAAAACCTCCTCCTCGCGGAGTCGGTACATGATGTGCTGAACGTGCCACTGGCATATCTAGCAAGCGCGAGTTAACACGGCGGCTGATCAATAAACTGATAGAAAAGGAAATTAAAAAAATTGCGGTTAACGCTAACCCGTAAAGCATACACCGTCCGTACACGCAGCCAAGATTGTAGAATGGAGCTTATAAAGGCCCCATTCTACAACATAGAACTCAACGCTGGTTCATTCAGTTATGGTGCTTAAAAGAATTCGGCTTCTATTCCGCTCAAGTGTAGCTTTGCCAATTCCGCGAACATTCTGCAACTCATCAACAGTTTTGAAATCGCCGTTTTGCTCACGGTACACAATAATTTCCTGAGCTTTTGCCATACCGATACCATCCAATGCCAGAGCTAACGTTTCTGCATCTGCTGTGTTGATGTTTACACGATTGTCTGGTTGAATTTCTGCAGGTGCTTGCTCAGCACTGGTTTGCGCTTGCGCGAATACAGATGTTGGAGAAGCGAGTAGCGCTAGACTACTGCTGGCCATCAGTACAAATACACCTGATCTGATAAGTTTGCTGAAGTTTTCTTTATGTCCGTTAAGTCCGTTGTAGTACAACATTGGAAGCTCCTTTTCCATTAATCAAGTTAGTGGCCCGGGGTCACCAGGCAGTTGGTTTTGAATGCTACAAAGCAGAACAACCTTGTCTGCTCATTTGGTTTTAGCATAAACCAATGCCGATGCCAGAAATTTCACTCTGGATTTGATGTATTTTTTCAGTGGGATTGGGCGATTGTGTTATTGGGCGACCAATAACCAGATAGTTGCTGCCTGAAAGGATCGCTTCCTTTGGTGTGACGATTCTCTTCTGATCCTGTGCATCGTCTCCTACAGGCCTGATACCAGGCGTTACCAAGACAAAACTATCACTCAAGAGTCGCCGAATAGAGCTGGCCTCTGCGGCTGAGCACACAACGCCATCCATCCCACTTTGCTGAGCCAGCGATGCAAGGCGCAATACCTGCTCGCCTGTGCTTCGCTGTACTCCCTGTTCTTCAAGGTCTTCGCTGGTCTGACTGGTCAGTACGGTAACAGCTACCAGTATCGGCTTATGCTCCGACTCATCGACGGCTGTTCGCGCAGCTCTCATCATTGTTGAGCCGCCTAATGAGTGGATGGTAAGCATCCATACCTCCAAGTCGCAAGCCGATTTGACCGCTTTGTAGACGGTATTGGGTATATCGTGAAATTTAAGATCAAGAAAAACATCAAAGCCCTTTTTCTGAAGTTTTTTTACAATCTTGGGGCCGTAGGATGTAAACAGCTCCTTACCAATTTTTAGTCTGCATTCGTCGGGGTTCAACTTGTCGATAAAAGAAAAGACTTTTTTCTGATCATCCATATCCAGCGCGATAATTATTCGATTCTGATCGTGCATAAACTTTTCTCCACTCAGTACTTTTCTGCGCTGTTAAATTTTGGTCGTTGTTGTAACTCTTTTTCAAGTTGGCGGATGCGCAAATTAGATTTCAAATTGCCAATAAAGCCAGCACCAAGAGTCAGTCCAAACAATGCACCCAATCCGAATGAGCTTACTAACCATACCGAAAGAGGACGTGCATCCAGTGTGAAAAGTCCAAAAGTAAGTGAGACTGCGACATTATTCCAAAGAGAGAAGCTTGCAGTCATCAATACAACCAGCAGAAGTAGCAGAATGATTGCCCAGCGTTTTAGCGTTTTCATAATCTGATACCAGTTGAATTAAAAAAGCAAAACGGCGTTATCCTTTCGAATACGCCGTTTGGAGGATAACTGCTTTAAGTACTGCCTGATTATTCTACCGTATCATTCACCCGGTCACGTAATTCCTTGCCTGGTTTAAAGTGTGGAACGAATTTTCCACTGAGCGTGACAGGCGAACCGGTTTTTGGATTTCGCCCGACACGCGGTACCCGATAATGTAATGAGAAACTGCCAAAGCCCCTGATTTCAATTCGGCCACCGTCAGACAAAGATTCAGACATATATTCGATAATCGACTTTACAGCAAACTCGCAGTCCTTGGAGGACAGCTGAGACTGCTTTGCGGCAATTCGTTCTATAAGTTCAGACTTCGTCATAACGGTATCCTTATTGCTTTAAATTGACTTTGGCGTTACCTGCACCTATACCCGGTTTATTTCTTGTCCATCTGCGCTTTTATGAGATCGCCAATGGTTGTTGGGCCTGATGATGGTGCTTCCTGATTCTTATGGTCCTGAATCGCGGCTTTTTCATCATCGATTTCAATTGCTTTAACAGACAGGCCCAACACACGGTTTTTTCTGTCAACACTGATGACTTTCACTTCTATCTGGTCGCCAATGTTCAGTGCGTTACGTGCATCTTCTATTTTCTCGCGACTGATCTCTGACGCGCGAAGTACGCCCTCAACACCATTTCCGAGATTCACAGTTGCCGCTTTTGCATCTACTTCTGACACAACACCCTTTACAACACTGCCTTTCTCGAATTCACCAACGTAGTTAGAGAACGGATCCTCAGAAAGCTGTTTGATACCCAGGGAGATGCGCTCACGCTCAGGATCAATAGACAGAATAACAGTCTCAATTTCATCACCTTTCTTGTATGCGCGAACAGCTTCTTCGCCATTCTCATCCCATGAAATATCAGAAAGATGGACTAGGCCGTCGATGTTACCATCCAGCCCGATGAATATGCCAAAGTCCGTGATGGACTTGATGCTGCCAGAAATTTTGTCGCCTTTTTTGAACTGCTCGGCAAAACGATCCCATGGATTCTGGTAGCACTGCTTTATACCCAAGGATATACGACGACGCTCTTCATCGATATCCAGAATCATCACTTCTACTTCATCGCCCAGTTGCACAATTTTTGATGGGTGGACGTTTTTGTTAGTCCAATCCATCTCTGATACGTGAACCAGACCTTCAACACCTTCTTCCAGTTCGGCGAAGCAGCCATAGTCGGTCAGGTTGGTGACTCGGGCTTTCACTTTTGTGTTTTCAGGATAACGTGCTTTGATCTCAACCCACGGATCAGCGCCGAGTTGTTTAAGGCCGAGTGACACGCGGTTGCGATCACGGTCATACTTCAGTATTTTGACTTTGATTTCATCGCCAACATTTACGATCTCACTTGGATGCTTGATGCGCTTCCAAGACATGTCCGTTATGTGTAGCAGTCCGTCTACGCCGCCCAAGTCCACAAATGCGCCGTAGTCAGTAAGATTCTTGACCACGCCTTTAATAACAAGGCCTTCCTGCAGACTGGCAAGTAACTCATCACGCTCTTCTGAGCTGACGGCTTCCAGCACTGCACGGCGTGATACCACAACGTTGTTGCGCTTCTGATCCAACTTGATCAGTTTGAATTCCAGCAACTGGCCTTCAAGGTGAGTAGTGTCACGTATTGGACGAACATCAACCAGTGAGCCAGGCAGGAACGCTCGAATATTATTAAGATCAACGGTAAAGCCGCCTTTGACTTTGCCATTAATGATACCTTTGACAATCTCGTTTTTCTCGAAAGCTGATTCCAGATCCATCCAGGATTCTGCACGCTTGGCTTTTTCCCGCGACAAACGAGTTTCACCAAAACCGTCTTCAACAGTCTCAAGTGCTACCTTCACAACATCGCCAACAGACAACGAGAAACCACCATTCTCATCTAGGAATTGAATCTTAGGGATAACACCCTCTGATTTGAGGCCGGCATGGATTGTTACCCAGTCTGAATCTATATGAATCACAGTGCCATTGACTATTGCACCAGGGGTCATGTCAACTTCGATCAGACTTTGTTCAAATAAATCAGCAAAATTTTCAGTCATGTTTTTTCCTGTTAAATAAATTAAGCGGTTCTACAAGTCCGGGCCTTGATTTACAAGGGTAATCCGATTCAGTAACACCACTTCTATTCAACCGGGCACCAGCATCCCCGGGCTAATTAATAAAGCCAAGTAGCGGACATTGCTGGCTCCGCTAAAAGACTATTCTTCCCCTCATGGGGAGTCATTGAGACGTTTTCAAACTAATCAGGTTAAGGACAGTGAGCAGTACCTCTTCGATAGCCATTTGACTAGTATCGATTATCACTGCATCAACTGCCGGTCGCAGTGGCGCAACAGTACGGTTGCTATCACGATCATCACGAGCTTGAATGTCCGCCAAAAGGTCGTAGAGCTTACCATCAATACCCTTTGCAATCAACTGCTTATATCGGCGTTGTGCCCGCTCCTCTACGGAGGCTGTCAAAAACACTTTAACTGTAGCATCCGGGAAAACAACTGTTCCCATGTCGCGACCGTCCGCGACCAGACCTGGTGCTTGGCGGAAGGCTTTTTGTCGTTGTAGAAGAGCAGTTCTGACCATTGGAAGTGCTGCCACTGTCGAAGCTGCAGCCCCTGCCTGCTCTGTTCTTATCATATCCGAGACGTCCTTGTTAGCCAGCCAAACACTTTCGTCGTCGCCAATTCCAAATCTGATATCTAGTGAACCGGCTAGTTTAGCTAGCCCTGTTTCATCATTTAAATCAATGTGATGAATGCTACCTGACAGTGCCAAAATCCTGTAAAGAACTCCGCTATCGAGGTAGTGCCATCCAAGTCGATGTGCGGCCAGTCGACTGATAGTGCCTTTGCCAGCGCCACCCGGGCCATCTATTGCCAGTACAGGGATTGTGGTTCCCGGTCTGATCTCGGATTTGTCAGCAGTCTCTTTCACAAATCATCCTCTATGTTGGTCTTTTGAATCGAAAAGCCGAAACCGAGTCGTGAAAGGTCCATGAGGAGTCCGGGGAAAACGCCAGCCAGATCTCCGGTTTTCCCGATACGAAGAGGTTTTTTTGCACGTTGACCAATGGCGATAGCGGTCAGTGCTACGTGTGGGTCGGCATTACAATCAACAAATTCCTCATTCAGATCTTTGGGCACAACACAAAGAAGTTCACCATCAACAGAAACATCTGCGACCCATGATGCAACCATTCCCAATCTGTTCAGCAATAATTCAATCCGATCCGATTCCAGTGAAATCATGCTGACACCAGAGGCCTGCGCTGCCACCGCGAAGACAAGTAGCAGTTCGTTTTCGTCAATCTCCAGATTCTTCAGGTCTATGCTCGCTGATCGCGGAGTAAAACTGTTGATTTCCAGTCCTGTCATCTCACCGGAGGGTTCTGCCTGCCACTTTGCAGAGAATCCAAACTGTGCAAACGTCTCAAACAGGTCAAATCTATCAGCCGTAATGCCTGCAGGTCGATTGGCGAGTCCGCCAAGTTTGATCTGCGAGTTTTCTAGCGATATTGCCCCGAGTACAAAGAGCCCGCACACAAAATGATCAGCTGGCAACTGCAAGCTACCACGTGTGGCTGGCAGCCCTTGACCTTCTGAGCTGAAAGGATTTTGGATGTCGATACCATACACTCTTACGTAACCCGAATCGGGACCAACGATCAAGATATTGGCCTCTCGTAGGGACTTTAGAAGAGTCAGTACTTCAAAGTCTTCTGGTACGCCGGTTAGCTCAAAAACTCCTTGATGCCGTGCATGATGCAGGATGACATCAATCGCGAATGATGTCTTGGCAGCCGGTCTATAACTGCCGGCTAAAAGGGAGCCGGGGAATACTGAAATAACCTCAGGTATCTGTATAAAATTTGAATCTGGCTTATTGTTATCTTGATGATTTATGGTGTCGGGCCGGAATCTTTTTATGAACTCGTCACGCATATACTTTGCGCGTGAAAAGTCATTTTGCATACCTTCACCATCACTGATCTTAAGCTTGTGTCGCATCTTTTGTAGTTCAGCAACATAGGCATCCAACACATTGATAGTGGCATTTTTATTGGCAATAAATATATCTCGCCACATTGCCGGTTCACTAGACGCGATGCGACTAAAATCAGCAAATCCTCCTGCGGCGTAATCAAAAACCTGCTGAGCTCGATCAGGCTGGCTGACCGAATCTACCAGCGTGTTAACCAGTGTATATGCCAGTAGGTGCGGCAAATGACTGGTGCCAGCGAGGACTACATCATGGCGTTCGGCGCTCATTCCATGAACATCAGCCCCGATTTTTTGCCAAAGGCTCATTACGGTATGAACAGCGTTACTGCTGTTTTCGATCAGCGGTGTCAGGATTACTTTTCGATTTCTGAACAGATCTGCCCGCGATGCGGAGTAACCACTTTTCTCAGAGCCGGCAATTGGATGTCCCGGAACAATTCGATGGAGACTGTCTGGAAACAGCCTGCGTGCGTCAGCAGCAATATTGCCTTTTACGCTGGCAACATCGGTAATAATCGTATCGGATGCTACCAGATACTTCAGTTGCTCAAGAACGCCCCGCACGCTGAGGGTGGGCGTACAAATCACAATGATATCCGCCTGTGGTGTGAGCACACTAAGGTCTGTTGAGCAGGCGTCAACGTTGCCATCATAAAGCGCTGATGCCAGAGCGATGCTGTCTTGGCCGTGCGCCAGAATACGTTTGCAGTGCTTTCCGCTAGCCAGACTTCGGGCGATCGAACCCCCGATTAGCCCCAGCCCTATGATCAAAACAGTTTTGTTTTCCAGTAAATTCACGATGATGTTTGGTTATGTTGCGCGCGAGGGTAGGAACCAAGTTTCTTAATTTTTACCACGCGATCAGCAAGTTCGGAGAAAACGTGACGCACGGAGTGATCATCGATATGGCCTTCAAAATCTATAAAAAAAACATAGGACCAGAATCCGTCTCGTGCCGGGCGCGTCTCTATTCGGGTGAGGCTGACTTGATGGCGGTCGAACGGTTCGAGCAATCGAAACAAAGCACCAGGTTTATTTTCGGTGTATACAAGAATGGACGTTTTGTCGTAACCCGTCGAGATCGACGCCCGGCTATCAGACAGAACCAGAAAGCGAGTGGTATTGTTTTTTCTGTCCTGAATACCTGTATGTACCACGTGTAGATTGTACTTGGTAGCCGCTAAAGTGCCTGCTACGGCACCAATTGTCTCGTCGTGTGCCGCAAGACGTGCTGCCTCGGCATTGCTGCTTACCTCCGCCAGTTCTATGTCTGGAAAATATGAGCGCAACCAGAGGCGGCACTGAGCAAGTGATTGTTTATGCGAGACTATTTTCTTAATGTGTGAGATTTCCGTATTTTTTTGGATCAACAGATTATGTTCGATTGGCAGGTATACTTCGCCTACAATTTGCAGAGAAGTGTCAATCAGGCAATCTTGCGTGTTATTTACAGCACCCTCGGTCGAATTTTCAACAGGTACTAATCCAAAATCTGCCTTTCCCGCCTCTACATCCAGAAATACATCATCAATCGTGTTCACACCGATACAGTTTGCCTGATTGACAGGTCCAAAGTATCGGTCAACAGCAGCATTGGAAAACGTTCCGGGTGGGCCCAGATAGACAATTCTTTTCTGGGTGACGTTACCCCCTGCGGCATTTGCGCCTTTAGTCATCCCGCGCCTCAGTGTCTTCCGGTTCGCCTATCTGAGTCTCGGTTTTAGTCAAATCCGCGCTGAACTGCTCATCACTTTGATCAAAAGCCGGCTCTTCGGCCTCCGCTACCGATTGCACACCAACCAGCGCTTCATCGTTTTTCAATCTGATTAAACGCACACCTTGCGTATTGCGACTTAAAGTAGGTACTTCATCAACCCGGGTACGAACCATGGTGCCACGGTCACTGATCAGCATTATCTGTTCGCCTTCGATCACCTGCACTGCTCCCACCAAGCGACCGTTACGCTCACTGGTTTGCATGGCGATAACGCCTTGCCCACCCCTGCCGTACACTGGGAATTCCGGAATTGTTGTCCGTTTTCCATAGCCGTTTTTACTGACCGTCAATACCTGCTTGCCTGCTTCAGGAATAATTAGAGCAATCATTTCATGCCCTTCAGCCAGCCTTATGCCGCGTACGCCTCGAGCTGTTCGGCCCATAGTGCGCACGTCGGATTCGAGGAAGCGCAGCACTTTGCCGCTGCTGCTAAATAGCATGATGTCTCGCTGACCATCAGTTAGTGCCGTTCCGATCAGTCGATCACCCTCGTCAAGTTCTATCGCCCGCAATCCCACGCTTCGTTGTCGGGAGAAATTCACCAAATCAGTTTTTTTGACAACTCCCTGAGCTGTTGCCATAAAAACATAGTTGCCTTCGGTATACTCTCGAATAGGCAACATGCTGGTAATGCGCTCTCCTTCTTCCAGCGGCAAGATGTTGACCAATGGTCGGCCGCGAGCGGTTCGGCTCGCCAGCGGGATGTTGAATACCCGAAGCCAGTAAACTTTCCCCGCACTGCTGAAGCAGAGCAATGTGTCATGACTGCTGGCTATCAGCAGATGCTCGAGTTCATCTTCATCTTTCAGGGTCGCGGCAGCTCGCCCCATCCCTCCGCGGCGCTGTGCCTGGTAATCAGCCAACGGCTGGGATTTGGCATACCCAGCGCGGGAAATGGTTACTACCCTGTCCTCTTCCGGGATTAAGTCTTCGGTGCTCAAATCAAGCTGCGAGCCCACAATTTCTGTCTTGCGTTTATCGCCGTAGTTGCTTCGAACTTGATTCAACTCTTCTCGCATGACTTCGAACAAACGTTCCTCACTGTTCAATATATGCAAAAATTCAGCAATTTGTCGCAATAAGTCTTTGTAATCATTTATTAACTTTTCATGCTCCAAGCCTGTCAGCCGGTGCAGTCTAAGGTCCAGAATCGCTTGAGCCTGGGCTGGCGACAGGAAATATTCCTGATCTTTGAGGCCGAATTCAAGAGGCAATTCTTCAGGACGACAGGTATCTGCCCCGGTTTCGCCGAGCATTGCCAGCAAGCTGGCGGAGTGCCAAGAACGAGCCAATAATTTTTCTTTGGCGTCTGCAGACGTCGGTGACTCTTTAATCAACTGGATGACTGCGTCGATGTTTGCCAGTGCTACAGCAAGTCCTTCTAGAATATGACCTTTTTCGCGAGCTTTACGGAGAAGAAAAACAGTTCTGCGTGTTACTACTTCCCTTCGGTGTCGGATAAAGGACTGCAATATCTGTTTCAGGTTTAGCAGTTTAGGCTGACCATCAACCAACGCTACCATGTTGATGCCAAACACCGACTGCATCTGGGTTTGTGCGTACAGATTGTTGAGCACT
This sequence comes from Rhodoferax sp. OV413, assembly GCA_943330915.2. GTDB lineage: Bacteria > Pseudomonadota > Gammaproteobacteria > Pseudomonadales > Pseudohongiellaceae > Pseudohongiella. The sequence goes on from CALQJO020000001.1 coordinate 87,977, forward strand.
ACCTCGCCATTTTCACCACGGCGAAGTTCAATAACCACGCGCAAACCGTCTTTGTCGGACTCGTCGCGCAGTTCTGTAATTCCTTCGATTTTTTTCTCTTTGACCAGTTCGGCAATTTTTTCAACCAGACGAGCTTTGTTTAGTTGGTACGGTATCTCGGTGATTATGATGGTCTGTCTGCCGGTCTTTTCATCTTCAATCACCTCTGCACGGGCGCGCATGTAAACTCGCCCGCGCCCGGTTTTGTAAGCCTCAACAATGCCGGCGCGGCCGTTAATGATTGCCGCTGTCGGGAAGTCCGGACCTTTTACAAACTCCATCAATTCATCAATGCTGATATCTTCGTTGTCCATCAGCGCAAGGCAGGCATCGACGACCTCTGTCAGATTGTGAGGTGGTATATTCGTAGCCATACCTACCGCAATGCCGCTTGAACCATTCACCAGCAAGTTGGGTATCTGCGTCGGAAATACATCGGGGATTTGCTCAGTGCCGTCATAGTTATCTGAAAAATCAACGGTTTCTTTGTCAAGATCGGCCATCAAGTCATGGGCGATTTTTGCCATGCGTATTTCGGTGTAACGCATAGCTGCCGCGGCGTCACCATCAATAGAGCCAAAATTTCCTTGGCCATCAACCAGTGGATATCTCAATGAAAAGCTCTGAGCCATACGTACAATAGTGTCGTAAACAGCGGAATCACCGTGGGGGTGATATTTACCTATCACATCGCCTACGACCCTTGCAGACTTCTTGTAGGGTTTGTTCCAGTCATTAGATAGTACGTTCATTGCGAACAATACCCTTCTGTGCACTGGTTTCAGTCCGTCGCGGACATCAGGCAGGGCCCGACCGACAATGACGCTCATGGCATATGCGAGGTAAGACTCCCGCATTTCACTTTCAAGCGACACTGGAAGAATCTGTTTTGTTGGTTCCGTCATATTGTTTCCGTCATGCTGTTCCATCATTTTCTGCAGGTTGAAGGGCAGTAAATACTGCGATATTCAAGGGGGGTTAATGCCAAGTCTGCAGGTGCCGTAAAACGACGGGATTGTATCACAGAAGCCCTTCTCCGGACACTATAATCCAGATTGATATCAGTCTCCTGCCATGGGTTAATCTTGGTTATAATCGTCGCCCCTAAGTAGATTGGATGGAACTGCACAATGAGCAATATTACCCCGGAAAAAGCAGATCTGCTGATACATGCCAGTTGGATAGTTCCCGGAAGCGTTGAAGATCTGGTCCTCGAAAATTCCTGTCTGGTGGTATCTGAAGGAAAAATTCGTGAAATTCTTGATAGTAGTGTTGTTTCGTCTCGTTACCAGGCTGAAAAAGAGATGCGTTTACCGGGCTACGCATTAATGTCCGGCCTGGTAAACACGCATGGTCATGCCGCCATGTCATTGTTTCGGGGTATTGCGGATGACCTGTCGCTGCATACTTGGCTTGAAGATCACATCTGGCCCATGGAGGCCAAATGGGTCAGTGAAGAATTTGTGTATCAAGGGACTCAGTTGGCAATAGCAGAAATGATCAGTTCTGGTACCACCTGCTTCGCGGATATGTATTTTTTCCCAGATGCCAGTGCCCGTGCTGCAACCGAAGCAGGCATTCGTGTTCAGTTAGCCACTCCGGTGATCGATTTCCCAAATCCCTGGTCAATCGATGCAGATGATGCAATCCAGAAAACTACCGTGCTGCACGATCAGTGGCGCAACAGTGAGCTTGTCAGCACGGCTTTCGGACCACATGCTCCTTACAGCGTCACGGATGAACCTCTGAAAAAGATCGTCATGCTCTCCGAATTGCTGGATATTCCGATTCATATGCATGTACATGAGACAGCATTCGAGGTGAGCGAGGCCCTGCGCACCCAAGGCAAGCGCCCAATAACACGTCTTGCGGAACTAGGGATGCTGAGTCCGCGATTTATCAGTGTCCATGCAACGCAACTTACTGACGATGAGATCAGGCTCCTGTCTGATTGTGGAGTATCGATTGCGCACTGCCCTGAATCAAATCTGAAACTGGCAAGCGGCTTTTGCCCGGTTGACAAGTTGATGCGTGCTGGCGTGAACGTCAGTCTTGGCACCGACGGAGCCGCCAGCAACAACGATCTGGATATGTTCTCCGAGATGCGTACGGCGGCGATACTTGCCAAGGCCTGCAGCGGAGATGCTCAGGCATTGCCTGCCTACAAAGCATTGCAGATGGCCACGATTAACGGCGCAAAGGCTCTGGGGCTTGATCACCTGACCGGAACACTCGAGGCCGGTAAGCGAGCTGATGTTATAGCGATCAAACTTGATGAGTTAAATACTCAGCCAGTTCATAACCCTGTCTCGCAATTGGTGTACAGCACCAAATCCAGCCAGGTTAAATATGTGTGGGTAAATGGAAAGCTGCTGCTGGATAACGGCGAATTGACAACTCTTGACAAGGAGACCCTTTTGCAAACAGCGCGGACATGGCAACAAAAATTGGGAACACCAGCATGAGTAATTCTGGCAAAAATTTTGATGGCGCAGAGATCCGGAAGTTTGAGGCGCTTGCATCCCGATGGTGGGATGCAAGCAGTGAATTCAAGCCGTTACATGAGATCAATCCGTTACGAATGGGGTTCATCAGTTCCAAACTGAATCCGGCTGGTAAACGGTGTTTGGATATTGGGTGCGGCGGCGGCATTCTCAGCGAAGCGTTGGCGCGTCAGGGTGCGCTGGTGACAGCAATTGATTTGGCCGAAGCTTCACTTGCGGTCGCGCGCCTGCATAATCTGGAGAGTCAATTGGACATCCGATATGAGAACATCAGTGCTGAGGATATGGCGCAGAGAGAGGCTGGCCAATACGACATGGTGACCTGCCTTGAGATGCTGGAGCATGTGCCTGATCCTCAGGCCATCGTTCAGGCTTGCTCCCATCTGCTCAAACCGGGTGGACACGTATTTTTTTCCACCATTAACCGCAATCCAAAAGCCTGGTTGTTTGCGATAGTCGGAGCGGAGTACATTCTGAACATTCTGCCGCGAGGCACCCACGATTTTGCCAAATTTATCAAGCCGTCAGAACTGGCAAATTGGTGCCGGCACGCGCATCTGCAACTTGGTGAAATCAAGGGCATGGGCTACAACCTACTGACCAAGAGATACTCTCTGCAAAATAATGCTGATGTAAATTACTTGGTTCATTATACAAAACCATTTTAGATTAATAAGTTGCATCGTTTTGTTGATGTTCTTCGAGGTTTTGATTGAGTCCAGTGAATAGTTCTATCTCATACACATGGCGCTTGTCAGATGAAGCATGTGTACTCTTTGACCTGGATGGGACCTTGGTGGATACCGCTGTGGATTTTGAACATGTGTTGCATTCCCTGTGTCTGGATGAGGGAGTTGCGGTGCCCTCTTCAGTATCTGTTCGCGCCACGGTATCCAGTGGTGCCAGAGCTTTACTGGGTCTTGCGTTTGATAACGATCCGGCGAATCCCCGTTTTGAGTCATTGTTGTTTGACTTGTTGGACCGCTATGAACAACAAATAAAGTTAACGCGCTCAACCCTCTATCCGGGTATGGACAGACTCTTGCTGGAGTTGGAGCAGCGCGGAATTCCCTGGGGAGTTGTCACAAATAAACCAGAGCGATTTTCGAAACCCCTGTTGTGCTCATTGGAACTGCAGAGCCGCTGCAATGTCTTGGTGTGCCCAGACCATGTAACACACTCAAAGCCGCACCCTGAGCCTTTGCTGCTCGCTTGTGAGATTGTAAAGAGACAACCGGCCTGTAGTGTCTATGTGGGCGATCATCCGCGAGATATCATCGCGGGTAAGGCCGCCGGTATGAGGACAATTGCCGCCGCTTATGGATACCTGCCTTTGCAACCTTGTATTTCTGAATGGGGCGCGGATCTTATTGTTAAAGACGTAAAACAAATCACATATTCCTTCTGGCCAGATATCAAAATCTCCACGTAAATTTCAGGAACCCTTATGTCTGCGAATATTGGCAACGCAAGTCTGTTAACCAACAGAATCATTCTGGTCACAGGTGCTGGTGATGGTATCGGGAGAGCTGTTGCCATGGCGCTTGCACGCGCCGGCGCCAGAGTTATTCTTGTTGGCAGGACTCAAAGCAAGCTTGAGCAGGTATATGACAGCATCATGGCTGAGCATCTTATTGAACCAGTTATTCATCCTATGGATCTTGCAAGCGCTGTTGCTGATGACTATGAAGTATTGGGCAAGAGCGTTACGGAGCAGTTTGGAAGACTTGACGGTCTGCTGCACAATGCTGGCCAACTGGGTACCTTGGGGCCCTTGCAGTATACGCTTCCAGAAAACTGGATGAAAATCATGCAGGTCAATGTCAATGCTGCGTTTTTACTGACAAGAGCTTTGCTCCCTGCGCTGTTAGCATCAGCTGATGCCCGCGTGTTGTTTACATCATCATCGGTGGGGCGCAAAGGTCGAGCTTATTGGGGAGCATATGCGGTAAGCAAATTTGCTGTCGAGGGCATGATGCAAGTCCTTGCTGATGAGCTTGAGAATACCAGTAACATCAAAGTCAATAGCGTGAATCCCGGTGCAACCCGCACAGTTATGCGGGCAGATGCCTATCCTGCTGAGAATCCGGCAACATTGCCGACCGCTGAATCACTAGTACCTGCTTATGTGTTTCTGCTGTCTTCACAGTCGGCTGACATTAATGGCCAGGCTATTGATATTCGTGAATTACTGGAGAAACTCTAATTGGCTGCGTAACTAAAAACCGGATGATCGCCCAGAATGACAATCTGGGAGAGCTGACCTTTTATCGTCACAAGCGCTCTAGTGAATATGAACTTGATACCCCGGAGGCGCTGCTGTTTGCCCTGCTTTGTCCCATTCGTAATGCATTGTTTTATCAAAAGGTAATAGCAGCATCCTTGACCAACCCATTGACAGAAGCCGGGAACCGCCAAAGGTTGTGCAGACAGTTCAGTCGGGAAGTCAGCGCAGTCTTACCAAGGGTGTAGCGATGGAAGGTTTGCACTACCACCAAGAAACACAGGATATGGACATCAGAGTCGGCAAATAATCCGCGCATAGCTTTGGATACTGGCTGTTGCACACTGATGAGTACCTAGGTGAAATCACATTTAAACGCAATCGCAGGTTTTCTGAGCAAGAGATGCAGTTCATGGAGTCGCTATTTCCATCGCTGATCAAGCCATTAGGCGAGAGACTCAAGTCTCAGCTGGGCGTGGAAGCCTGATCTGTTCGGAAAGGCTCAAGACCCGTCAGTCAGGCATCTCGGACAGCTATTATGACTCGGAGCGTCGGGATGTGTGGCGCGTCGGTCTTTTCATAGCCGACGCAGACGGGGGCTCCATTCCAGCAGCTTCGTACAGCGTGATTATCTCCGGGGTTTTCATTTCGTAGAGTTGTCCTTTCTTAACTCTGCTGGGAATAAAAACCGGGCCGTACCGAACACGCTTGAGTCGGCTGACTTGCACGCCCTGCGACTCCCAGAGCTTACGAACTTCCCGGTTCCGACCTTCCATGATCACCACGTGATACCAGCGATTGCGTCCCTCTCCGGCAAAAAACCTAACGTCTGTAAAACGACATAGATGTTCATCAATCATGACACCCTTGAGCATGATCTTAAGCATGTCGTCGGTCACGTCTCCCATAATTCTGACTGCATACTCTCGATCAATGCCAGCCGATGGATGCATCAATTTGTTAGCCAATTCGCCATCTGTGGTAAACAGCAAAAGCCCGCTGGTATTAAAATCCAGCCTGCCCACAGCAACCCAGCGCCCATGCTTGATCATGGGTAGATGATCGTAAACCGATGGCCTGCCTTCCGGATCGCGCCTGGAGCAAATTTCGTTCTCCGGTTTGTTGTAGATCAGCACTCGCGGCACAACAGCATCGGGGCTGGCGTTAGCGACTTTCTTGCCATCCACAACCAAGCTGTCCTCAGCGCCTGCCCGGTCACCCAGGGTGGCGGTTTTGCCATTGATCTTTACCCGGCCTTGAGTTATCCAGTTTTCCATTTCACGGCGCGAGCCAAAACCGGCTCTGGCTAATACTTTCTGAATTTTTTCGTCCTGCACTGCATCAGTCATTGGTTTTTTCTCTGTGGTATCCCAGAATCTCATCGAGAGGTCTTTTTGCGAGTGCCATGGCTTCATCTTCATCCAGAAGTCCGCTTTGTACAAATTCGGTATCATCATGTAACTCAGGCCGAACATCGGGTTCTTCTGGCAAAATCAATACTCTCCCGGCAAGGCTTTCACCCAGATCAAGTTCGGGATTGAGCTGATCAAGATCGCGTATCTCCGCGAGCGGCGGCAATTCCTGCAAACTTTTAAGATTAAAATAATCAAGAAACTGGCGTGTTGTTGCGAACATTGCTGGCCGGCCGGGTACATCGCGGTGGCCAACGATTCGCACCCATTCCCTGTCAAGCAATGTCCTGATGATAGTCGAGCTTACGGCTACTCCGCGGATTTCTTCGATATCACCACGAGTAATCGGCTGCCGATAAGCAATCAACCCCAGAGTTTCAAGCAGTGCTCGAGTGTATCGCTGCGGCTTTTCTTCCGACAATCTGGAAATCCAGGGGCTTAAATGCTGACGCACCTGAAAGCGAAACCCCGAGGCAACTTCCTTCATCTCAAATCCACGCGACTGACAATCGGTCTGTATTTCATGCAGCGCTGCACGAATGCTCTCAGAATCCGGCCTTTCCGCTTCGATAAAAACATCACTCAAAGCCGCAATAGTCATCGGTCTGCCTGCCGCCAGTAACACACCCTCCAGGATCTGACGCAGAAGTTGATCATCAATAGTCCGGGCTTCATAGGTAATGGCTTCAAATGCTTCTTCAATACCGTCGGAATCCTGTTTTTCAAGGTTATGTTCTGTCATTCGACACCTATAGCCGACTGGCTGCGCGCTTTGATGTGTATTGGTGCAAAGGGTTCGCTTTGTACGATATCCACCAAGGCGTCTTTGATGAGTTCCATGACCGCAAGAAATGTGACCACAACCCCAAGACGCCCTTCTTCTCTCATTAACAACGATACCAGCGGTACAAAGCGTTCAGTTGATAGTCTTACCAGAATCTCAGCCATTTTCTCCCGTGTAGATAGGGTTTCGCGTTGAATCTGATGATGCTCAAACATATCCGCTCTACGCAATGCCCCAGCCAGTGCCGCCAGAATTTCCTGTAGTTCTACTATAGGGTCGGGCGTGTGTCTCTCAAGCAGCGGTTCCTGCGCGCGTGCGAGATAGATATCGCGTTCAAGTCTGGGCAGTAAATCAATGTCCTCTGCAGCTTTTTTATAGCGTTCATATTCCTGCAAGCGACGAATCAGTTGTGCTCTGGGATCGTCTTCCTCTTCCTCATCCATACTGCTTCTGGGCAGCAACATTCTGGACTTGATTTCAGCCAGCATGGCCGCCATCACCAGATACTCTGCCGCTAACTCAAACTGATGTGACTCCATCAGATCAACATAAGCCATGTATTGTTCAGTGATAACCGAGACATCAATATCAAGGATATCAATATTCTGGCGCTTGATTAGATAAAGCAGCAAATCCAGCGGCCCTTCAAATGCCTCCAGAAATACTTCCAGTGCATCCGGGGGTATGTACAAATCATGAGGCAGCTGCGTCACGGCCTTGCCGGCAATGAAGGCAAACGGCATCTCATGCTGCGCGACCACTAAGTCTGCAGTATTGATGTTTGTCTCCGGTAGTTGGACTCTTTCGCTCATCAGGACTTACCTGTCTGGTTGTCTATCGTTCATCAAAAAATCATCTATAGTTCAAACCCATCGCTGCCCTCACCTCGGTGAGGGTTTCAACAGCATGCGACCTTGCGCGCTCACTGCCTTTGATCAGAATATTGCGTACTTCACCAGGATCCTGCTGATACTGAGCACCGCGTTTCTGCATAGGCTCCAACTCGGCAACCACGGCATCGATCAGTGGCTTTTTACACGTCAGGCATCCAATCCCTGCGCTACGACAACCTTGTTGGACCCAGTTTTTGGTGTCGGTATTTGAATAGACTTCATGAAGTTGCCAAACGGGACAGTTTTCGGGGTTACCGGCATCACTGAGCCGGATACGTGCAGGGTCCGTAGGCATGGTATTGATTTTTTTGATTAACCCGTCCACCGGTTCACGCAGCGATATCGTATTGCCGTACGACTTGGACATTTTCTGCCCGTCGAGTCCAGGCATCTTGGCAGCGGGTGTCAACAGAGCCTGCGGTTCAGCAAGAATCACTTTGCCACTGCCTTCCAGATAACCCATGACTCGTTCTCTGTCACTCAGCGACAGATTTTGTTGTTCTCTGATCAGTGTCTGTCCCTGGGCCAAGGCTTGATGATCGCCTTGCTGCTGAAAAGCTGTTCTGAGCAACAGAATATCTTTAGCTGCCTTTTTACCCATTTTTTTTATGGCAGCCAGTGCAAGCTGCTCATGATCAGCTTCGCGTCCGTACAGGTGGTTAAAGCGCCTTGCTATCTCACGGGTCAGTTCAACATGAGCAACCTGATCCGCCCCTACGGGCACAAAACCTGCCCGATAAATTAGAATGTCAGCACTCTGCAATAAGGGGTACCCCAGAAACCCGTAAGTTTCCAGATCTTTGTCTCTTAACTTGTCCTGTTGGTCTTTATAGCTTGGCACACGCTCTAACCAGCCAAGCGGCGTCATCATCGACAACAACAAATGCAGCTCAGCATGTTCAGGGACACTTGACTGGATAAACAATGTCGCCTTTTCAGGATCAACACCGGCTGCAAGCCAGTCAATCACCATATTCATGACGCTTTCTTCGATGACACTGGGTGTTGCATAGTGCGTTGTCAATGCATGCCAATCGGCAACAAAATAGAAACTCTGATATTCATTCTGCAGTTGAACCCAATTCTTTAAGACACCGTGATAATGACCAAGGTGCAGAAGACCGGTAGGTCTCATACCTGATAACACACGCTTTTGTGAATCAACTGTAGACAAACCCTTATCCTCTCTTTTTGATGTTGGTGTTGACGATTGCATTTGCTAAGAATGCGAACAGGGATGTCCCGTTTCTAGCAAAATTCAGTGCAGGTATTATTGCACAACTGATCTTGACTGATGGCGTTTAAAATATTTTCGCGATGGCACTTAACCCAAACTGGAGATGTATCTATTGAAACGGAGTTGGGTCGCCGAGACCGATACGAATTACAACGGGGATGCCGTCTACCAGATCGACTACTGTTGAGGGTTCAAGACCGCAAGATCCGCTATCGATAATAAGGTCAACTTGTTTATCCAGAATATCTTCGATTTCATAGATATCCGAGAGCGGTTGATCATCGCCTGGCATAATCAGACTGGTGCTCATCAGCGGCTCTCCCACCGCATCCAGCAGGGCCCTGCTCACCGGGTGTGCAGGCACCCTGAGGCCTATAGTCTTTCTTTTTGGATGCATAAGCCGTCTTGGCACGTCCGCTGTCGCTTCGAGAATAAATGTGTATGGACCGGGTGTGTATGCTTTGAGCAGTCTATAGGCGCTGTTGCTGACTTTGGCATAGGTTGCAATTGCAGATAAGTCGGCGCACATCAGTGTGAGGTTGTGTTTGTCATTTAATTGTCTGATGCGGCGAATTCGCTCGAGAGCATTCTTGTCACCCATATGGCAGGCGAATGCGTAGGTTGAGTCCGTTGGGTACACGATGACTCCGCCATCCAAGAGGCATTGTGCTGCCTGCCGAATCAATCGGGATTCAGGGTTCTGCGGATGTATAACAAGCGTTTGAGCCATGCGCGTGACTTTAAAAGCAGTGAAGACAGAATTGCCAAAGAATAACGTTGAGAGCGGTCTACGAGGCGGCGGACAATATCAGGACAATGTGGGATTGTCGACCTATAGGATTCGTTGTATTTTGCCAAGCTCGATTATACAAACATGTCTTGAGTTTAGGAGTCCCGATGTTTTACGCCATAATCAGTGAAGATGTTCAAAATAGCCTTCCACTGCGTCTGCCCTCGCGCCCCCAGCATCTGGCGCGACTTGAAGTGTTGCAGCAGGAAGGCAGGCTGCTGCTTGCAGGCCCCTTTCCTGCAATTGATTCAGACAGTCCAGGAGATGCCGGATTCACAGGCAGCTTGATCGTCGCGGCGTTTGACTCATTGGAAGCTGCTTGTACCTGGGCTGATGCGGATCCTTATAGGGCGGCTGGCGTTTACAAACATGTGACAGTCAAGCCGTTCAAAAGGGTTTTGCCCTGACCCGAACTTTTCTCAGGGAATTGGCGCGGGTCTTAGCCCCGGGAAATTTTCATCCAGTGCTGCATTCCATCGCGCCAGATCCTCGGCTTTTTGTGTCCACAGATCAGATATGTCACCTGTTATGACGATACTTTGAATCCGATCGCCACGTCGAATTTGATTAACGACTTGCATACCGCTGGTTACCACGCCAAACACTGAGTGAATACCATCAAGATGCGGCGTTGCAACATGTGTGATAAAAAACTGGCTGCCATCTGTACCTGGACCTGCGTTGGCAGTGGAGATCACTCCGGGTCTGTTATGTCTCAGATTAGTCTCACCGGCAAAGCGGTAACCCGGGCTGCCGGTGCCATCTCCTTCAGGGTCTCCGCCCTGGATCATAAAGCGGTTTTCAACCCGGTGAAATGTCAATCCGTCGTAGAAACCTCTGTGAGATAGATTCACAAAATTTGCAACGCTGGTCGGTGCTGCCTGTTGATTCAGCTCCAGTATAATTTCTCCCTTGTTCGTTATAATCAGTGCTGTCAGTGATTGTGCAGCCGCACTCGGCGTGCTGAAGATAAACGTCAGTAAAAGATAGCTGCCCAGTATCACTTTGGGGAAAATACTCATAAGCTTTATGCCTTGAAAAATGTCAAATTGAAATTCCTGTTCAAGTCTAACGATAAGTCTGTGTACCAGCTTTATGTTAACTATCCTTAAGAAAAAGTGTTACTGGGGCATGGTCAGAAAAAAATTGATCAGTATGGATAGTGACGTCCACTACTTTGGATGACAGGTCTGGTGTAATCACCGGATAGTCCAGTCGCCATCCCACATTGTTGTTTCGAGCCTGCCCTCTGTTCGACCACCAACTGTATTGATCTGGTTGTTGATTGACTAGCCTGAAAGCATCAACGTATCCGGTCTCATAAAACAGCCGGTCAAGCCACGCGCGTTCTTCCGGCAAAAAACCAGGATTTTTCTGATTAGCTTTCCAGTTTTTCAGATCGACGGCCTTGTGGCACATATTCCAGTCGCCGCAAATAACAAAACTTCGACCGCTGTTTCTCAAGTGCAGCAGATGCAGATAAAACTTCTCCAGAAACTGTAACTTGATCTGTTGCCGTTCATTACTGCTCGAACCAGATGGCATATACAGCGAAATGACACTTAACTGATCAAAATCAGCCTGAAGATACCGGCCTTCGAGGTCTGCGATGTCCCACCCAAAACCTTTGGTTACAAGATCGGGCCTGCGTTTGGAAAAAATTGCAGTTCCAGAGTAGCCTTTTTTTTCAGCGTCAAAAAAATAACGGTGATAGTTGTCAGGAGAAAAGACTGTATCTGATAACTGAGACTCATGAGCTTTGGTTTCCTGGAGGCAAAGAACGTCAGGCGATTGCAGTGCCATCCAGTTAAAGAAACCTTTACGGGCTGCTGAGCGTATCCCGTTGCAATTGAGCGAGCTTATCAGCATTTTTATTGATGACTCTATTTCAGGATTGCCAAAAATTGTTACCTAGCGATGTTGTTCAAGGTTTGCGTGGGTTGTTTTGGATCGTTTTGTCGTAATAATGTTACTTTTTATCGTCTAATTGTGCATTTCTGAAAATAAGTGTTACCTTTATGCCCGTGTAGTGTTACGATGCGCAGCGTTACCGAGGCCCACAAAGCTTTGTGTATCAACCAAGCCAAGAATACGTTTAAAACCCACAAGGAGATAGAACATGAGCGAATTAATCATCAGTGCAAGAGCTGCACTTGTCACAGCAGCAATCGTAACAGCATCAGTCGCTGTACCAGTGTTGACCATATTGGCAGCCAATTAATTCTTTGACCTCGCAAGCCTGATCTTTTGAGAGGCTTGCTGTCTGAAATCGGGTAGTCGCTTGACGATACCCCGATCCGGGGCGTAATGATCAGTAACACTGCATTGGCCTTGAGTTTTTAATCCCCGCACAGATGGTTCATTTCAGCCTCGCCAGATTGATTTGGCGAGGCTGAAGTTTTCTATTCTAGCTTTTTAAGCTTGTCGACAAAATTGCAGGGTTTATGTCGGCTATCCAGTTGGTGGGAAATGATACCTTCCCAGGCCGTTCTGCAAGCACCAGTTGAACCCGGAACACAGAAAACAATCGTCTGGTTACTCAAGCCTGCAAAGGCTCTGGACTGAATAGTTGAACTGCCGATCTCTGCATGCGACAGATAACGGAATGTTTCACCAAATCCGTCAATACTCGAGTCAAGCAAAGGCGTTACAGATCTGACTGTGTTATCGCGATGCGTAAAACCTGTACCGCCCGTTAATAGGATCGCTTGAACCTGATCATTGGCCACACACGTTGCAACCAGAGCACGAAGCTTGTAGGTATCGTCTTTGACAATATACTTGTTGACTACTATGTGTCCTGCCGCAAGCAATTGCTCAACTAGGTATCTACCGGAGCTGTCCGTCTCCTCCGTGCGGGTATCGGATACAGTTATAACCACCGCGTTTACTGGGATGAATCCATTACTCATAAGTGACTGTCAGCCTCCGGTCATGTTCATAAGACGAACGGGTTGTGCATAATCACTTTCATAAAAGTGATGTCGTTCCGGTTTTAAATCCATCGCGGCAACAATAGCTCGTTTGAGTTCTACAGAGACTGGATTCTCTTCAGAAAATTCAAGTTGAGCCAGCTCATCTTTAAGCAGATATTGCTGGTTGTCTGCCCGCAGAATTTGCCTGAGGTCTGAGGAGTGTTCGTTGCCAAGACATAGTAGCAATCTTCCTTCCACTGTCATTCTGACTCGATTGCAATCTGCGCAAAAGTTATGAGACATCGGAGAAATGAATCCAATTTTGCTGCGCTGTCCCGGAATACTGAAGTAACGAGAAGGTCCTGCGGTGCTTTCAGATGTGCTTTGCAAGGCATAATGAAGACTGATTTGCTCTTTTACCCAATCATTGCTGCATACAGTTTCTTCTCGCAGATGATCAGACGCTTGCCCCAACGGCATTTCTTCGATGAACGCGATATCGAGTCCACGCTCAACGGCGAAGTCAGTCAAGGCTAAAACCTCATCATCGTTATAGCCTTTCATGATGACAGCATTCAGTCGGATGCGGTCGAAACTGCATTGGCGCGCAGCTTCAATCCCTGCCAGCACCTTGTCCAGGCGACCTACACGTGTAATTCTCTTGAATCTTTCTGCATCGAGACTGTCGATGCTGATGTTGATGCGATTGACCCCGGCATCGCGTAGCGGTGCAGCTAACTGCTCAAGCTGCGAGCCATTGGTCGTAATCAATAACTCGCGCAACGCGGGCAAACGTCCCAATGCACGGACAAGTGCCATGACATTGTTTCGTACAAGTGGTTCGCCCCCAGTCAGGCGCAAACGAGTTACCCCGAGTTCAGTAAAGGCTCTGCCTACCTGGTATATCTCTTCAAGTGTCAGTACGTCCTTTCGCGGAAGAAAGGTCATTTCTTCCGTCATGCAGTACACGCATCTGAAATCGCAACGGTCAGTGACGGACAGGCGGACGTAGTCGATATGCCGGCCGAATTTGTCGATCAACTTTGTTGAAGATGCTGGTGACATTGATAGGTTGTTCTTAACTGTTTTCATGCTTGTAGTCTGAAATTGTGTCAGGGCACCATATCACGAATCATTAGTTGCAGCCGAACCGGCGTTTCACTCTGTTGCAGTGAAACTGACTCAGACCTGACCTGATAGTCGCCGGGTTGCACATCAGCTGAACCACTTAAAGATATTGTTGCGACCACAGATACACTTTGAGCAGAAGATAAGTTGAATGGCCCAACAGCATCACTGTCAGACAAACTCACGATCGCAGGCAAATCCCCAATGGACAAAAATTTTGCCGCCAATGGAGGGCCGCCACCTGTAGCCTGCTGGGCAGATATAAACACGCGGGTTTCTGCGGGTAGCGTCAACTCAGGTGCAATTGCCAGGCTGATTTCTATTTTTGCGGCCTGATTCATTGCATCCGGGTTGGATTGCTCATCCGCAGTCGGGGCTCCCAACATGTCTTGTGCCTGCGCAATAACAGAGCGCAAAAAGGCAGCATCTTCTTCGTCAGGCCCCATGTTCAAAAGTCGCTGCCAATAGGTAATTGCAGCTTGGAAATCCTGATTTACAAACGCGTCAGCACCCAATAACTGCAGAATAGCAGGTTCATCCGGATTGAGGCGCTGCGCCTGGGAAACAATTACGCGTACTTCCTCAGTCATCTGCTGTTCAGAAATGATGTACTTGGCTTGCGCATACTGCCCTAGAACAACCGCCTGATCTGCAGGATTGTCGATAAATTGCGCGGCTCTTTCAAAAAACATCGCCGCTTCAGGCATTTGTCCGAGTGATACCAAGTGTCGCGCGATAAAATAAAGTGCCCAGCCATTTTCCGGGTCTTGTTCTACGATGGCACCCAGTTCAAAAATCTGGTCTCTGATTAGCACAGGGTCATCACCAGCAACCCGGCTTTGTTCTATGATCCGGGCAAGGGCGAGATCATTCCTGAAACCCCAAGTCTCATAGAGGTAGTAACTCAGTGGCAAGGTGAGCGCGACAGCAAGCATTGGAATCAGCTTTACAGGTGACTTAAGCGTCAAGCCGCTGTGTGAATGACTATCCTGCTTGTCTGTTTCATCATTAACGTCGCTGAGCAGTGTTCTTTCCAGTTCGGCCTTAAGACTTGTGTATTGCTCCGTGTCTAGCAATCCTTCTTTGAGATCTTGCTCAATTTCTTTGGCACGTTCCTGAAATATAATCAGATTCGCCGCATTTCGGGCCGTCAACCCAACTTGAATACTTGAAGTGTTATGGCGGATGACAGGCACCAATACAAAAAGAACAGCCAGCACCACCAAGAGCAGACTTAGAATCCAGAACAAATTATCACCTTCCAGTATTATCTTGATTGTGTGCAGAGTCGTCGTGTTCAGCCAATAAACGATTTAAACGTTTACGCTCTTCATCACTGATAACAATGTCTGCAACTGCATAAGTGTCTTGGTTGATCGGGGCGCCAGCTTCAGCCCGATTGTGATTGGATTTTTTCACACCGCTGTTTCTGATGATGTTCCGCGCAACCCAGACTCCGGCAAGCAGAAACACTAATGGACCAAACCAGAGCAATAAAGTCTTCGCGGTCAATCTGGGGCGGTAGAGGATAAAATCACCGTAGCGGGCCAGCATGAACTCTTCAATCTGAGCATCGGTCTGACCTTCCATGATCATGCGATAGATTTCACGGCGCAGATCAGAGGCAACACCCCCGGGAGAGCTGCTGAGATTAGCGTTCTGGCACATTGGACAACGAAAATCGTTGGACAGTTGGCGATATCGTTGTTCCTGCTCTGGAGTTTCAAAGTCAAAAACATCAATCTGAGCGTGCGCCTTCCCAGGTTTAACAACAGTAAGGAACATAAAAATAAGGGTCACAACAAAGAGCCTCATGGACAGGTTCATAAGTTGCCACCGGCTCGCACTGCAGCGATAGCGGGCATAATTTCATCTTCCCATATCCGGTAGTTGATCACGCCAATGTGCTTAAAACGAATAACGCGATCAGCATCGACCAGAAATGTTTCAGGAGCACCATAAACGCCGAGATCGATGCCGTACCGGCCGGTGTCGTCAATGATGTTAAGTTCAAATGGATTGCCATTCAGTTCAAGCCAGTCCCGTGCCGCTTCATCGCGGTCTTTATAGTTCAAGCCGATAATCGGAATGACATTCTGCTCCTTGGCCGCCATAAAAATCGGATTTTCCTGCAGGCACGGCAAGCAGTAACTGCCCCAGATATTCAGAATAAAGGGGCCATCTGGCAGATCGGCTGCACTGACTAACTGGTCTCCCAGCTCAAGTGATCGCAATTGAAATTCTGGCAGTGGTCTGTCGATTAACACCGAGGGCAATGTGCGTGAGTCCATATAAAGGCCACGCCACATGAATACCGCGAGCACCATAAAAATGATGACAGGCAGGAATAGCTTTAAGTTATTCATGCGCCGGAACCTCCGGTATCCATGCCTGATGTCATAGCGGGCGAAGTCTTGCTGTTGTCGGCAACTGGACCAGCCATCCTGGCGAGTTTTTGTGCTTGCTTGACCTTGAATTGACGGTAACGTTTATCCGAGGCGGCCAATATTCCACCGAAGGCGATAAAAATAGTGCCGATCCACACCCAGCGAACAAAGGGTTTCACATACACTGTCATAGACCAGGCGCCGTTCTCGCGCTGGTCACCTAGCGTGGTAAACAGATCCCGCAGGAAGCGTCCGTCTATACCCATATGTGATGTGGGAGTGCCGCTGGCTGTGTATAGTCGCTTCTGAGGATATAGATTCTTATAGAACTCGCCGCCTCTGGAAACAACAACAACAGCCTCGTCTGCGATAAAGTTGGGACCCTGGACGGGGCGTGTGCCCTCAAATCTGAAGTTGTAAGCACCCAGATCAGTACTCTCACCTGCCTGCAGCAAAACACTGCGTTCTATGCTGTAAATTGAGCTCAGGCAAGCGCCCGCCATTGTTATCACAAATCCGAAATGAGCTAGTGTCATGCCCAAATAACTTAAGGGCAAACTGCGCAGTCCCGCAACAATGGTTGGCTTATTGGCGATTTTGCTGCGGATATCTTTCAGCATGGAAAAGATAATCCAGAATGCAAGGATTGTTGTTGCAATGACGCCCAAGGGAAGCTCAAGCGTCAACAGCACCGGTATCAGGACTCCCAGCACAACCGCTGCTATCGCTACTTTAGCTAACTGAGTGCGCAAGTGTTCAGGAGACGTTTTTTTCCACCGGCTGATCGGCCCTACAGCCATGAGCGCTGCAAGGATAGCCATCAGAGGGAAAAATATGGCATTAAAGTAAGGAGGCCCCACTGAAATGAGCTCTCCGCCTGTCATGGCCTGATAAACAATTGGGTACAGGGTGCCCAGCAAGATAGCTGCGCTTGCCACCACCAGAATCAGATTGTTTGAGAGCAGAAACACTTCCCTTGAAAGACTGCCGAATCCAAACTCACTTCTCAGGCTCGGTGCACGGACAGCGTACAGTATCAATGACGCGCCAATGATCAGGGCCAGAAAAACCAAAATGTACACTCCGCGAGTCGGATCTGTTGCAAATGCATGGACGGAGGTCAACAAACCAGAGCGCGTAATGAAGGTGCCCAGCAAACTTGAGGCGAATGCCATGATTGCCAGCAACACAGTCCAACTCTTGAATACACCGCGCTTTTCAGTGGCAGCCAACGAGTGGATCATCGCTGCGCCAAGCAGCCAGGTAATCATTGGGGGATTTTCAACCGGATCCCACGCCCACCATCCGCCCCAGCCGAGTTCGTAGTATGCCCACCAGGACCCAAGAGACAGCCCCAGTGTCAAAATTGCCCACGCTGCATTGGCCCAGGGTCTGCACCATCGAGCCCATGCTGCATCCAGGCGGCCGCTTATCAAAGCAGCGATAGCAAATGCAAAAACAACCGAGAATCCGACATATCCCATGTAAAGTGACGGTGGATGAATGATAAACGCAAAGTCCTGAAGTGCTGCGTTCAGGTCAGCGCCATCTTCGGGTGACAGCGGCAATACCCGATCAAATGGGTTTGAGGTGGCCAACATAAAAAGAATATAGCCTACACAAAGCATACCCATCACAGATAACACGCGCGCCACAAACTCATCAGGCATGGCCTTGCTGAAAATACAAACGGCCAACATCCAACCGCCCAGCATCCATGTCCAGAACAAGAATGATCCTTCATGACCGCCCCACACGGCGGTAATTTTGTAGTAAATGGGCAGCATGGTGTTCGAATGATTCGCAACAAACTGCACCGAGAAGTCGTCGGCCACAAAGCTGTAACCTAGGATCAGCAGGCTGATGCTCAGAAACACAAAAACCCCTGCGGTCAGAGGTCTGGCCAGATTGATCCATAGTAAATTGCCGCGCTCTGCTCCTGCCATCGGGATCACAGACAACAGGATACTGAGCAAAAATGCGAGGATTAGTGCAAAATTTCCCAATTCAGGAATCATCGCATGGCTCCCGGAGGCATTCCGGTCGTGTTGCCTGCAGCGTCTAACGCAGCCTTCACTTCTACCGACATATAGTTTTCATCGTGTTTGGCCAGAACGCGAGACGCGATGAATGTGCCATCGGGTGACATGGAGCCTTCGGCGACAATACCCTGACCTTCACGGAACAGGTCAGGCAGGATTCCGGCGTAATGAACGCGCACGTCGTGATTATAGTCTGTCGTAATAAAGCTGACTTCGAGGATGTCCTGATCGTGCTCAACAGAGCCTTCTTTAACCATTCCGCCAACCCGTATGCGCTGTCCGGGTGTGACCTCGCCTGCAGCGACCTGAGTCGGTGTGAAAAACAGATCGATATTGTTACTCAGTGCGAACAGGGACAGACCAATAGCGGTTCCAAGTCCGGCTGCAATAAAAATAATAATTCCCAGCTTCTTGCGACGATGTGGTTTCATAACAATTCCCGTATTTACAGCACAGTTTGTAGGGCGTTGATATTGATATTGCCTAAGCTAATTTTGGGTTTTGGTCTTAGATGACAACTCTTCGTCACGCGCAGCGCGTCGCTTCTGTTCAAGTAAAAAGTGACGTCTGACCATTCTAGGTTGCAGCAGATTGTAGCTGATAAAAACTGCAAACAGCAGATAAACCGCCCATATGTGAAAGGTATAGACCCCGCCCATTTGCAGGAATTCAGACAGACTGGAAAACTGAAACTCAAACATCATTTAACTCCTGTCTCAAACGTTCTTTTCCCGCGTAACCAGATCTATGACCCATTGAGATCGGCGTTCACGCTGCAAAATTTCATTTCTGGTGCGCAAAATCAGTGCAATCGCAAAAAATACATAAACAGCGGAGATCATAACCAACAAAGGAACCCAGACTTCCGGAGGGTTGGGAGCGACTGGATCGATAGAAAAGTTGCTAGCTGGCTGATGTAAGGTGTTCCACCATTCGACGGAGTACTTGATGATGGGGACGTTTATCGCTCCTACAATGGCCAGTACAGCGCATGCTTTTGCTGCAGCATCCGGACTGTCTATCGCCGATCGTAAAGCAATAACACCGATAAACAGGAAAAATTGAATCAGCAGTGAAGTCAGTCGAGCATCCCATGCCCACCAGGTGCCCCAAATCTGATCTCCCCAGATCGCTCCTGTCGCCAGTGCCAGGCCGGTAAACCAGGCGCCAATCGGAGCTACACTTTGTGCAACCATATCAGCGAGTTTCATTTTCCAGACCAGTGTGATGGTGCCAGCGACCGCCATCAAAGGGAAACACGCCAGAGAAATACTGGCCACAGGAACGTGGATGTACATGATGCGAATGGTCTGTCCTTGCTGGTAATCTTCTGGCACGATCAACAGTGCCCAGAAAAGTCCAACAGACATCAGTATCAGCATCGATACATACAGCCATGGTAACCACTTGTCCGACAGTTCATAAAACCAACGCGGAGAGCCCAGCTTTGCAAACCACAACCACATAATCTGTTCCCGTTTTTTGGATGACTGAAGGATGGGCAAAGTAGCACTGCCCTGCCCTTGACTCTTGGATTTTTAGTTTACGCTTATTCGCAAGGCCGCTGCTGAGGCCAAAGGTGCCATCGTTAGTGCCAGCGCAAGTATAGCGCCTAAAAGAGCGAAATGGCTGCTAACGGGCAATCCAAACATGACGTCCGTCACTGCTTTGGCACCAATTATAAGAACGGGCGTTGATAGCGGCAAAACAATCACCGCCAGAATGAGACCTCTGCTGCCTAGGCCAACAGTGAGCGCAACTCCAATGGAGCCGAACAGGCTCAACACCGGTGTGCCGATCAACAAGGTGAGCACCATGGTCCAGTAAGCTTCTGATGGCAGGTAAAGCATGTAGGCCAGCAGGGGCGACAAAATCACCACCGGCAGTCCACTGATTAGCCAGTGAGCTATATTCTTGGCCAGCACCAGAAAATACAGCGGCTGCGGTGACAGCAGTAACTGTTCAAGCGAACCATCTTCATAATCTGCACGGTAAAGATTATCCAGTGACAGCATGGAAGCCAGTAACGCTGAGACCCAGACAACTCCCGCAGACACGCTGCTCAGTTCAACCGGATCAGGGCTGATTCCCAGAGGAAACAGGCTCACCACAATCAGGAAAAACATGATTGGATTCAGCAAATCATTTCTGCGTTTCAGTGCGATGATTAGGTCGCGCCTGAGTGTGGCGCAGAATGCAGACCAGGTGCTCACACCTTTGAGGCCTTGAATTTCGCGAGCGTCGTTCATGAATTGATCCTCTGTTGATCAAGGTCCAGCGCTCGTGCTCTGCAGTTGACACTCAGCGGGTGATGCGTGGTCAAGATTACCGCCCCGCCAGTGCTTACATGTTCTGCTAACAGGTTTTCCAGGTTCTTCACGCCGTGGATATCCAGTGTGGTAAACGGTTCGTCGAGTATCCAGACACTGGCTTTACTGATCAACAGGCGCGCCAACGCAACTCTCTGTGTCTGGCCGGCTGATAGGTTTCTGCAGGGTATGTCTTCGTAGGCGCGCAGACCAAGTCGGCCCAGCGCTTCCACAATTTGACTGTCATCAGCCGGCGCTTGCAGCGACGCGCTCCAACGCAGATTCTCCCGAGGTGTCAGTATCCGGTTGACCCCCGCGCGATGACCTGTATAGATCATGGACGCGAGAAAGTCTTCGCGAACGTCTGCAACTGGCTCACCTTTCCAGAGTATTGCTCCGCTAAAGTCCTCGTTCAACCCACAAACAATGCGTAACAGGCTGGTTTTTCCGCTGCCGTTACTGCCTTTGACCTGGACGAGTTCACCCCCCGCTACCTCGAAATGAAGGTCAGAAAACAAAATCCGCTCATCTCGCTCACAGAACAAGGCTTGAGCCTGAATTAACAGTGGGGAATCTGTTGCCGGACTTTGTAGGGAGGTTGGCACTGTATTGTGATCTGCTGCGCGTCTGTTAGGTTAGTCGGTTTTCAAACGATGCCGATTATACCCACAAAGCGCAGCGAAAATCCCATGCCTTCAGGAAGACTTCATGATGCCGCGAGTTGCCCGGCACAGAGACAAAGGTGCTGTTATGTGAACCTTCAGTTAAACCCGCGGCGGGGTTACGCCCGTCTGTCCCATGTATTTGCCGTTGCGCTGTTTGTAAGTCATTTCGCACTGTTCATCAGATTGATAAAACAGCATCTGGGCAACACCTTCATTGGCATATATTTTTGCAGGCAACGGCGTGGTATTTGAAAACTCCAGCGTTACATGGCCTTCCCACTCAGGCTCAAGCGGGGTGACATTCACAATGATGCCGCAGCGAGCATAGGTTGACTTGCCAAGACACACGGTCAACACATCACTCGGAATGCGGAAATACTCCACGGTCCTCGCCAGCGCAAAGGAGTTAGGCGGAATGATGCAGTATGGTTCATTGATGGTCACAAAACTGCTTTCATCAAAGTTTTTGGGATCGACCACATTGCTGGTGTGCACGTTGGTGAAAATCTTGAATTCGGTCGCACAACGCACGTCATAACCATAACTTGAGGTGCCATACGAAATCACTTTCCCACCATTGACATAACGTACCTGGCCGGGCTCAAACGGCTCGATCATGCCGTGCTCCATTGCCATAGTGCGAATCCACTTGTCTGACTTGATGCTCATAGTCGTTCTATTCTCCAATTCCGGGCTATTGCAGGCCGGCGGGCAAAGCGCGAATCATACGCTGATCAGGGTTGTCCGGCCAACTCTTCAACGTCAAACAGCCCGTCAGAGCTTGCAGAGGGAATACGGTATTGATCGAGAATGGCGGCCTCGGATGAGACGGCCTGATCATGATCTACAACCATCTGATATCCCGATTCCCCGCGGAAAACCACAAAATCTTCACCGTTGTCCCTCAGTTGTCTGCTGAACTGATAAAAATCCTGTACAGCAACGCCATTGACTGAATCCACTATCCAGTTTCTGACATCGTGGTACCCAAGGTTGACATCGGCAGGCAATACCTGCAGTGCAACAACCACTTCGCGTTTCTCAGGCGAGCTCCATTGGCTGCGGGCATGCAGCAGATTCACCGGTGCAGTCCGGGTCCAGTCCGGCCCCCAGCGTTTGATCAGGTTCATGTTGACTGGCACAAACAAGATGCCGCCGTAAATGTAGTACTCCGGCAACGAGTCAAACTGCTCTCCTCTGACCAGACTGTAACTGGCCTGTCTGCGCTGAGCAGTCAGTGTCAGATCAAGCACCTGACCTTGACGGGCGATCTGCAGGGAAACTTCATCTCCGATCTGTTTCAGATCGATGGCATGTTTGTAGTTAGTTTGCAACGAGCGGCCGAGACTTATCGAGCTGTCGCCAGCGACTTTATAACGATCGATACTCAAGAGAACATCGTTCTCGCGCAAAATGCCATCGGCTGGCGAGTCCTCAAACACCTTGATGACCAGCACACCATTCTGGTCCGGACTTAATCCATAGGCCGCTTTGGCAGCGGGGCTTTCCAAATCCTGCGTGCGGAACCCTAGGTCAGGAAAACCGTCGTACTGACCGTTTGATGCATCCGTCAACATATGCCGGACGATATCCGGAGGTACAAAATACCCCAGTGCTTCAGTACGTCCGCCACCGCCAGACTGCATCACTACGCCAGCAATCTTGCCGTCCACAATCACCGGGCCGCCGCTGTTGCCAGGGTTAATCGCCGCATCTATCTGACCTGCCAACAGGAATTCGCCAGAGTGCGCATAGACCTGTTGTTCAACCCGGGACAAAATGCCCTTGGTGATACTCAGTGTGCGACCACCCACCGGGTATCCAAACACAAACACTTCGGTGTTAGGTTCCGGCAGATCACCAATTTCCAGCGCCGGCGTGTCCTCAAAAAAGGACTCATCATCAACAACTATCAATGCCAGATCGGAGGCGTGCGATATAAATTCAACCCGGGCCTGATAACGTTCGGCATCATTGTGTTTCTGTACCTGCACATAACTGGCGTCAGCAACAACATGTGCATTGGTCAGAATACGACGATCGCTGATCACTGCCCCCGAGCCACTGCTCTGGCTCGGGTTCATCAGTCGCCAGGGCGTAAAATAATCTGGCGCTGCGGAGGTGGTATAAATTTTTATGATGGAGCTTTCGATGTCCCTCAATGATTCGTCCAACTGCGCCTGTGTGCCGCTGGATAAAATCAGGCAAATACTTAACATGGCAAATTGCCGGAACCGCGTGGCAGCACGTGCATTGATCATCTGAAATCTCCTGTTGCAAGTGTTTGGAGTGGTCTGCTGAGCGATTGATGACCGAGTTAACCTGACAAATCGTCCTGCCGTCAATCAATCCTGTCAGCTAGCCGGTGTTGATATTCAAATAATCCTCATGCCTGGTTTTGCCCCCTGATCAGGGCTCAACAGCCAGATATCTTTGCCCCCGGGCCCTGCCGCCAGAACCATGCCCTCAGACATCCCGAATTTCATTTTGCGCGGTTTCAGGTTGGCGACCATCACTGTTAAACGACCTTTGAGTTCTTCTGGTTGATAGGCTGACCGGATACCCGAAAAAACATTGCGCCGCACCGGCTGCCCTTGGGCATCAGCACCCAGATCCAGAGTCAGTTGCAACAACTTGTCAGCGCCCTCTACAAAGGCAGCTTCAACAATCAAGGCAACTCTGAGATCCAACTTTGCGAAGTCCGTATAATCGATTTCGTCAATGACCGGCTCGTTGACCAGCGGTGATTCGATGACGGGGATTGATGGCTCTGCCGCGGTTTTCTGGTTGTTTTTCTCAACATCGGCAGCGGCCTCTGCCAACATGGCGTCCACAGACGCTTGTTCGATACGTGTCATCAATGCCTCAAAATGATTGATCTTGTGGGACAGCAAAACTTCGCTGGCACAATTCCAGCGGAGCGCCGGGACATTCAGGAATTTTTCTGCTTTGACAGCCATGGCAGGCAATACGGGTTTCAGATAGGTCATCAGCAAGCGGAACAAATTAATGCCCGTTGTACAGATCGCCTGAACCTGTGGGTCGTGGGGATTCTGTTTCGCCAGCGTCCAGGGTGCTTGCTCGGCAATGTACTGATTGGCTTTGTCGGCCA
>CALQJO020000002.1 GCA_943330915.2 Rhodoferax sp. OV413
CTATGACGCACAGCTGGACACGCTCGCTGTTTACCCGTCAACTGGATGCCGATGCAAAACTGGCCTGGGCGGTGTTGTTTGGCACAATCCCTGTGGGTTTGGCGGGCCTCGCTTTCCAGGACATTGTGGAAGATGTGCTGCGCTCACCGCTTTATCTGGCAGCCGGTATGATTGTGTTTGGCCTGGCGCTAGGCTGGGCGGACTGGAAACATCGCGGTACACGAACAGAGCGTCAACTGAACTGGCAGGACGTTCTGCTGATCGGGGTAGCACAGGCAATCGCCTTGTTTCCAGGCACCTCACGATCAGGCATCACTATCACTGCAGCTCTTTTGCTCGGACTGAGCCGCGAGGCAGCAGCGCGCTTTTCGTTTCTGCTGTCTATTCCGGTTATCCTTATTGCCTGCGGATTGCTGAGCATAGAACTGCTCAACAGCGACACACCCGTCGATTGGACGGCAATGGCATCGGGGGTCGTGCTGTCAGGTATCAGTGCCTACCTGTGCATCTATTATTTTCTGGCGTTTATTCAACGCATGGGGATGCAGCCGTTTGTGATTTACCGCATCGCTCTGGGTGTGCTGCTGATTGTGATGTTTAACGACACGGTCATGTAAGTTACGTTCATGTAAAGCTTAGCGAACGCACCGACCTCAAACCGGCCGTTGATACAACCAGCGCAAACAAAATCAGCACCGGTACCACAAACATCATCAGTGACAGCGTGTTTTGTTGACTGAACCCTGTCAGGCCCATAAATACGTACAAAACGGCCGCCAGCAAATGCAACGCCATGTAAATCATCACAAATTGATTTCTGCCGCGGGTCACGGACGGCGCGCTGCCCACCAGTGTCCAGCGTGTGGCCAGCAGCAGACCCATCAAGTCAGTTGGCCAGAACAACAGCAAATTGATATTGGCATGCATGTCCTCATGGGATGAAAACAACCAGCCCAACAGCATGATAATCCCGTAAATGCCACTGAACAGGCTGATCACCAGACCCGTCAAACCCAGTACACGGTAATTCACTGACGGCAAGCGCAGCGTAAAACCGGGCTGACTTGAAAATGAGGCGATTGAAGCCTTGCGCACGCACAACAACAACAGCAACAAGGGCAGCATCAACAAACTGGTGACAAGGTAAGGACTGTAGCGGTCTTGCGGGGGCGTGAACTGCGCCAATACTTCAGTATCCGTCAATAATCCCAGGCGACCGAGCTGATCGCGCAAGCTGGCAGGCAAGAACATTTGTTCCCACTGACTCATCTGCCGGTCTATGCGTTCGTTCATCAACACATCCAGAGACAGAGCAATTAACGGCAGGCTGGCATAATGCGACTGCACTTCATCACGGAAGGTCTCTGGTACGAGCGTCTGGCTGCGATCAGCCAGTGTGCCGCTCAGCGCCTCGTTGAGGTAATCGCGGACACGCGTCGTGCAGTTATCAAAAAAATAGTCATAGCTGTAAACGATGTTTTCGGGTCTCAGGTTCCATGACAACCGCTGATACAGTTGCAACTTCTGCGCATTGGTCAGCGTAATGCGGTCCTGCCAGACGGTGCGCGCCTCGCCCTGATAACGGGAAAGTTCCCAGTGTGGCGGCGACACACCCAGCTGATACTCCATGACGCCGCGGGCAAAATTTGCGCCGAAGCGCAGGTAGCCAACACTGGTATCAAAAAGCCCCCAATTAAAGACAATATCGGTGTCAGAATTCTCATCAACCATCCGCAGCGCTGTATGACCGAAGTTATCCCAGAGATGATTCCCCACATCCACAGTGATCAGAAAAAACTGCACACGGTTCCAGTCTGCAGGTAACCGGATCGACCGCAAGTCATCGATGACGGGCAGGTCCTGCGCAGTGAGTTGAACAGCGTTGTCAGCGGGCTGATTATCGACCTGTGCAGGCAACACAGCTGACCAGAGGATGCCGAGCGCAAGCAGCAAAACAACAAGCACAGTTCTGTGATGTTTGCGCTGCACAGGCTTTCCCTGTGTCAAGCCTTCTAGGGCTTCAAATACTGGATTGGAGGAAGTCAATGATCTGCGAAGCTACTGGTAGTGGAATTTGCGCTGCCGTTGGGTACATCAAAACCAGGGCCATCATATCAAAGAAAGTTGCCCAATCAAGTATTCAGTCCGGTATCCACCGCCGTCCGCCTTGCCGAGTGCCGGGTCAATGCCTATGATAACTGCCTTGATCAGTCTATCCACTTGGAGAAAGAGCCATGAATGGTGCCAGAGCGCTTATTGAAACACTCGCCGATTGTGGCGTTGAACTATGTCTGGCTAACCCCGGCACCTCAGAGATGCATCTGGTTCAGGCACTGGATCAGGTGCCCAAAATGCGCAGTGTGCTGGCACTTTTTGAAGGTGTATGCACCGGTGCGGCTGACGGTTACGGTCGCATGACAGGTAAGCCAGCAGCAACTTTGTTGCATCTGGGACCTGGATTGGCTAACGGCATCGCCAATCTTCACAACGCACGCAAGGCCGGCACACCGATTATCAATCTGGTGGGCAACCATCCACAGTTTCATATCGGTTTTGATGCCCCGCTGACCTCAGATATAGACACATTGGCGCGTAACTTCTCTTGCTGGATAAAATCCTGCAGCACTGCAGACACACTGGCACAGGACGGCGCAGATGCGTATACCGCCAGTTTGCGTGCCACACCCGGATCTCAGGGGCAGATATCGACGTTGATACTGGGCGCAGATGCTGCCTGGGGCGATTCACCTGGCCGTGCCAAGGTGAATGGCCTGCCTCAGCGGGCGGTGGTCGACAGCAGAAACATATCCCTGATTGCCAGCGTTCTGGCATCAGGCGAAAAATGCGTCATGATTCTCGAGCACGATGGTGTGCGCACGGCGTCGCTGCAACAGGCAGGAAAAATTGCCGCAAAAACCGGCTGCCGTATCATGTCAGGCACCTTTCCGGGGCGGGTTGACGGCGGCGCCGGTGCCATCGACGTTGAGCGCATGCCTTATTTCCCTGAGCACATTTTGGCGTCACTGGCAGGTGTGCAGCACTTGATTCTGGTTGGCGCTCAACCTCCCGCCAGCTTTTTTGCCTACCGCACGACCCCCAGCAGACTGGTTCCCGAAGGCTGCCAGGTGCATACATTGGCCCGGATTGAAGAAAACGCGCTGGATGCTCTGCAGCAACTTGCCGAGCACTTGGGCGCTTCTACATCCACTGCAAAATGCTTTGCACGCGCCGAGCTCGCACTGCCAAGCGGTGAGATGAGCACCCGCAATATGATTCAGGCGATTGCGGCAACACTGCCAGATCAAGCGATCGTGGCCACAGATTCCGGTCTGGGTAACGCAGCACAACCTGCCTGCCAGAACGCTGCACCGCACACCTGGCTGAGTCTGACGGGAGGTTCAATTGGCCAAGGCAGCCCAGTGTCTACTGGCGCGGCATTAGCCTGCCCGCAGCGCAGAGTGCTGGCATTGCTGGGCGATGGGGGCGCGGCGTACACCATTCAGAGTTTGTGGACGCAGGCTCGCGAACAATTGAATGTCACAACGGTGATTTTTGCCAACCGCAAATACAACATTCTTAATGTTGAGTATGGTCGTCTGGGAGTCACCGAGGTCGGCCCCATCGCGGCGAGCTTGTTTGATATAGGCAATCCCGATATTGACTGGGCCATGTTGGCCAACAGCATGGGAGTGCCCTCTGCCACAGCCAGGTCTGCAGAAGAGTTGTGCACACTGCTGAACCGCAGTTATCAACAACCAGGTCCTTTTTTGATACAAGCGATGTGTTAGCAGCAAGGTTTTGACCAAAAAATAAGCCGGCTATCCAACTATTAGTGGTCCGGCTCACTCAACCAACCATTATGTTTATCTAACATAATGTTTTATATAATTTTTACTTATGGCACGGTTCTGGCTTGTCTCACAATGACAACACTCAACACACTTTGTCACTGTGGCTTAACGCCGTTTTCCGGCACGTCAGACCGGTTGGAGCCTGAAGAAATGAATATCATCAAGAATATCTGCACATTGATC
Source organism: Rhodoferax sp. OV413 (assembly GCA_943330915.2). Taxonomy (GTDB): domain Bacteria; phylum Pseudomonadota; class Gammaproteobacteria; order Pseudomonadales; family Pseudohongiellaceae; genus Pseudohongiella. The sequence continues at coordinate 4,035 of CALQJO020000002.1, forward strand.
GTCTTCGCTGCATTGTTTGTGCTGGCATTACCGTTGATTGGAGCAGGACTGGGCCTGATGGTACTGTTTGGCGCAGCGTTTATCTGGCTACTGCCAATTCTGTTGATTCTGAATTCCGATAAAACGACGGGCGGTGAAAAGGCGGCGTGGATTCTGGCAATCATATTCCTGTCATGGTTTGCGTGGATATTCTACTTCCTGCTGGCGCCGATCAAACCGCGTCGTTACCATCGCTACGACTAAGCCCACCGACTGCCTGTCAATTTATTGATCCTACTCAAACACCATAGCGCTGCAGACTACAGACCTGCGGCGCCGTGGTGTAGCATGGGTACCGACATCAACTGGCAGAGCGGGTAACATGAATCAGCACACTGCAACTTGTGTTCCGGGCAGCGACGAATGGCTCAGCCTGGTTAGCGAACAAATCATTGATCCCGAACGCCGAATTATCGATCCTCATCATCATCTGTGGCGCAACCGCTTTAATCGCGATTATCTGCTGGACGAGTATTTTGCTGACACCAACAGCGGCCACAATATTGAGCAGACAGTCTTTATTGAATGTCACGCCTTCTACAATAAGGACGCTCCAGAACACCTGCAGTCCCTGGGTGAAACACGCACGATTACTGATATCGCCGCCGCCAGTCGCAGCTATGCTGACCATGCGCGGGTGAACGGTATTGTTGCCAACGTCAACCTATGCCTGGGTGAGCAGCCTGAACAGCTGAAATCGGTAATCGCGCAGCATCGGGAGATTGCTGGTTCCCTGCTCAAAGGTATCCGCCACGCTGGTGCACGTGATTCACGACCTGAAGATCTGCTGATTCCGGGACGAGCACCGCCGTATCTGTATGGCAGAGAAGACTTCCGCAAAGGTCTGCGCTTGCTTGGCGAGTTAGGTCTGACGTACGACACCTGGCATTACCATCACCAGAACATCGATTTTTGTGATCTTGCCGAAGCAGTGCCGGAAACCACACTGGTACTGGATCACTTCGGAACGCCGCTCGGTGTGGGCGTTTACAAAGGCTCGCGTGATGCCATCTTTAGCCAGTGGAAAGAAGATATAAAACGCCTGTCGCGTTCACCCAATGTGGTGGCAAAACTCGGCGGTCTGGCGATGCCGGATAATGGTTTTGGCTGGGATACGCGAGAGCGGCCGGCGGACTCAGATGAACTGGTGCGCTGGCAGAAAAAATATTACCTGTACACGATTGAGTGTTTCGGGCCACAACGCTGCATGTTTGAAAGCAACTTCCCGGTAGACCGCCTGTCCATCAGTTACCCGGTTTTATGGAATGCTTTTAAAAAGCTGGTGGCAGACTTCAGTGAAAACGATAAACATGCGCTGTTTTATGGCACAGCGGCGCGGGTATACCAACTTACGACTCCCGGCGTTTAACACGCTTGACCACACCACTGCTGGTCAAAATGGGTTGACCATCCACTTCAATAACCGCTCTGACAAAAATCAGTGAGCCGCCTTTACGAGTCACCTCAGCGCGCCCGATCACGAGATCACCGTCAAAGGCCGGGCCCACAAACTCATTGTTGCAGGTGACCGTCACTACCGCCTCGTGGGTACCGCCAATCGCGGCAATACACAAGGTATAGTCGGCGAACATCATCAATATACCGCCGTGCAGGGTTTTGTGAGCGTTGCAGTTTTCGGTTCTGACCCTGAATGCGGTGGTGACTGTCTCTGCCTGATCATTGTCCACTGCAAAAAAGAACGGACCATTGTGATCCTCTGCACAGTCACCCTGCCAATGCTGAAAGTGTTCCGCAATGCCATAGGCTTGCGGTCTGACGTCTGTAGTGCTCAATCAATCCTCATCCTTGTCTTCATCATCTGTAACAACATCGATCGCCGCGCCAGCGACTTTAAATGGGACTTTCGCGACTTCAAGGCTGACGTCTACGGCTGCGCCAACCACCGTTCCCAGGCAGGCCGACAAACTCAGCATCAACGCTACCGCAATCAAAATACGCACCCTTACTCTGTTCATAACACTGCTCTTCCGGGTTTATAAAACTCGGGCGATTGATGCCCGGGATACCATTGTGTGGTTGTTCAAAGATGCCCGCTGCGGCGAGTGGTAAACGGTTGCAACTGCTCGATGCCCCTGCCATGAATCACCAGTTCACGCAGGGCCTCTGCCAGCCGCTCGCTTTCCTCCAGCACCTTGTGCCAGACCTCGACACGCCGAGTCTGAGACATGCGACGAAAATCGTTCCGATCCGGAATTTTTCCGAAGGGTAAGCTTTCAACAAAGGCTCGTGACGGGCACAACATGACCACATTATCAAAGTAACGGGGATTTACCCGACGCCAGGCCACAAACTTATCAAACCAGCCGGGAACCAGTCCCGCGTAAAAGTGCGGGTACAGTACCAGTCCCGGACGGGTATTAAAAGGCAGATCCAGATGATAATCGGTAATGCCTCCATCGCGATAAACCGCATCTTTACTGCCTGGAATATCACGCACTGACTCCATGATCTGCGGAATGGATCCAGTCGCCATCAACACTTCTCTGACGTTATCCTGGCGCAGCGGCAACCACGTCGTTGGCATGTCCTGCAGCCAGTTCAAATCTGGCTTGTCCAGCGCATTGTGAAACACATGACGCTCAAAAAACCGGGTCAGCAATTTGCGACTCACCAGATTGGACAGGGCTGCTGCCAACAGACCGGCATTTAACGGCCATTGCTTATCTGAACGCACCAGCATACGAGCGCGGTCGGCAATGACATAAAGTCGTCTGTGCGGATTAGTGGCGATAGCTGTGGCGCCGCTGTCCCCGAGCATCAGGTCCAGCATCGCGCGCGCCTCCCGGCTGATTTCATGCCTGTCAGGATGATCAGAATACACCTGACCGGCGTATCGTATTGCCAGTCGCTGCAGCGCAGATACCGGATCTGAGTGCGCATAACAAGCCAGCCTCCAGGCCCCGGCAGATGAACCTATCATGCGCAAAGGCTGCTGGCCTGTGCAAAAAAATTCACCCGCAAGATACTTGTCCATGCCATACAGAACAAACCACTTGGGACCACCCGATGCACCTGCCAGCCAACTGACGTCTTGCGCGCGCAGACCATTTTTCTGAAGATGTTGCAGCGCAAGAGGGCCGGCGATGACGTGTAAATCAGACATGGGGTACGTTCCTGCGAGAATCCTTTCCGAGTATAAACTTCACCGGATTATACTTAAAACTTATGAGCTATCCAGCTGACTGTGTCACAAATTATCACACCTTTAATGTACTTACTCGTGGTTTGATTACAGCCGTGATCGTTAGTATTGATGCAACATTTTTGGGGGCGTTTTTTCTATGAACATACCATCTGGCGCTACGTTCAAAATCCTGGGACTGAGTCTGGCCATCGCCACGCTGACCGCCGGTGTTTTTTCAACGGGCGTTGCTGCACAACAGACCGGTGGAACGCAGCAGGATCAGGCGCTGGCGTCAACCAACGAATTAGCACAACGCCATTACCGCAGAGCCAACACCTACAACAATATGGAGCGATTTGACGAGGCCGTCACCGAGTATCAACTGGCTATTGCTGCTGATCCGAACATGGCTGATGCCTACCGGAATCTGGCGAATATTTATTTAAGCAAAGAGCAGTTCAACGACGCCATTACGATGCTGGCGCGTTTTATAACCTTGCAGAACAACCAGCCAGGCACGCCACTGATAGCATCACTGAAGACCATTGGTGAACTGCTGCGCAGGGCAGAACGTTTCGAGGAGTCAATCGATTACGACATCCGCGCAATCGCCGCCGATCCGCGCGATGAGTCACAGATTCATCTGATGGCCAATCGTTATGACAATGCCGGTGATGCCGAGAAAGCCATACGCATTTATGAGCAGGCAACCCTTTCTATTCCGGACAATGCCTTTATGAATCGTAATCTGGGCAGATTACTGGAGCGCGAAGGGCGATTGCAGGAAGCGCTGGTGCAATATCAACGTGCAGCTGAGACTGACCCCAGTGCTCAGTATTACCGTGAACTGGTGCAGAACATCGAGGCGCGACTGGCCTTGAGCACAACGATCGCACAAGGCTGAAGGATCAAGGGCTGGTTCTCACAACAGCTAGATCTGAGCTTTGCAATCTGACTGATTGCAAGGCGCTCAGTTGCTGTTGACGGGCACTGTCCGACGCTTGTGTCATCGCTTCAACCTGAGTCAGAAATACCTCAAACTGTTGACCTGAGTTGATAAACAGCTGTTCAAACGCAGGTACCCAATCAAAGTACGCAGCAACCGTCGCCAGTTTGGCGTTGTTGATATCGCCCGCAAACCAGCCTGTGTAGTAGGCAGCATCTTGATGCTGTGTCCAAGCGCTGCGCATCTCGTTTATGAGGGTGTTCTTGGATGCCTGCAGCTCGGTAGCCAGTGCTGATTCTGCATAAAGCGCGCGCAACCGTTCCCTGTATTCCCCGACAAACTTCGCAAAGCGCTGCTGAACCTCCAGGGATTCAATGGCACGCTGATAAAGTTCTACCTGCCCCGTATGCTCCAGCCAGCGACGCAATCCTTCCCGCTCTACAAAGCTTGCAAAGCTTTCATTAAAACGGGTATCACCCGGCAGGTAAACACGCTGATGCGCCAGTTCATGAAAGATCAAACCCGCCAGCTGAGTATCCGAGCGCCTGAGCACGGTTGAGGGTAAAGGATCTTCAAACCAGCCCAACGTCGAATAAGCATCAACACCACCGACATAAAGATCCAGGCCCTGCTGCGTCAGTTTTTCTGCGTAACGCTGAGCAGCCCGCTCAGAGAAATACCCACGGTACGAAACACATCCAGCCACCGGGAAACACCAGTTGAGCAGATCAACCGAATCGGCTGGTGCAGCAAATACGTTCCACACCAGATGCTCTCGTCCGGCATCGACAAAACTGGTGAAACTGCCGCCGGACTGCAAACCCAGCTGTTGCTCTGCAAAACCGCGCGCAGCCTCTACCAAGGTTAGTCGCCGACGTAACTCATCATCTGTGTCAGCACTCTCCAGTAGTTTGCTAATGGGTTCGCGTGACAACAGTATTGCCGCTTGCCCATGCACAGCCTGCGCATAAAAATGCACACTGTCACACGAGGACATCAGTGCCAGCAAACCGGCCAGCAGCGTTGCTCGTAAGGCGCGTTGAATCACCTGGCTACCAGCTCAATTTCAAACAGGTGCGCCCACAATTTGCCGGTGACAATCAACTGACGGGTCTGCTCGTTCCAGGCAATACCATTGAGCACAGAATCACTGCCGCTAGTTTGTGTCTGATCAGCTAGTCCAGTCAGATCTATTATCCCGCTCACCTGCCCGCTTTGCGGATCAATTCGCACAATCTGCTGGCTCATCCAGACATTTGCCCAGACCTCACCGTCAATGTATTCAAGCTCATTCAACTGGTGAAGCGGCTGATCCCCAACTCGCACAGCGACTTGTTTCTCAGCTACAAAGGTTTCCGGGTTAACAAAATACAACTGATCAGTGCCATCACTGAGAATCAGGTGTTCGCCGTTCCAGGTCAGGCCCCATCCTTCGAGCGGCCAGAAGTGAGATGTCACCGGCGCCAGCGTCTGCTCGTCGTAGACAAACACCATGTTCTCGCGCCAGGTCAGCTGAAAAAGCTGTCCATTAGCAACCGCTATACCTTCTCCGAAATAACGCGATGCCAGAGGGCGTCTACTGACAACCTCTCCAGTCTCCATATCCAGCTGCATCAAGGCAGATTGTCCGTGCCTGCCGGTGCCCTCATAGAGTTTGCCTTCATGAAACAACAGGCCTTGCGTAAAAAACTGCGGGTTATGCGGGTAACTCCTGATCACCTGGTAGTCGTAGACAGGAAGTTCTGCAGACAGGGCTTGACCAACGGTGGCAGGCCCCGACAGCAGGCAAATCAGACCTAGCCAAACCGCCAACATTCGCCGATGAAAATGCACAAACAACATGTTATGTTTCTCCGCGGTTACATACCGTGCAAGCAGTCTAAGCAGGAGATCAACTGATGACAAGCCAATGCCTGTTTTGCCGCATCGCGGCAGGCGAAATACCCTCGACTGAGGTTTACAGCAATCCCAGAGTTTACGCGTTCCGCGATATTAATCCCGCTGCGCCGCAGCATATCCTGGTCATTCCCCGAAAACACCTGCACAGTCTGAACGCCGCAGAACACGAAGATCAGGCGCTGCTGGGAGAATTGTTAACCAGCGCCAGAGAGATCGCACATCAGCAAGGCTTTGCTGACGACGGCTACCGGGTTGTCATTAATACCGGTGAAATGGGTGGGCAGACGGTATTTCACATCCATGTTCACGTGCTTAGTGGCCGGCACCTGAACTGGCCTCCGGGCTAAGCTCCCGCAATCTCAATAAACCTGCTGCCGTAGCCGGAAACACGCCAAGTTCAGTAATAATTCCGGTTACCAGTCGGGATGGTGTGACATCGAATCCAAAGTTGCTCACAGCAGTGCCAGGCGCGGAGACTTGCACCTGCCTGAGAACACCCGCCTGATCCAGTCCCTGTAAATGTGTCACCTCGGCGGCGGCACGCTCCTCGATAGGTATCTCACGCACACCATCCACACTGGCAAAGTCGACTGTCGACACCGGTAGTGCAGCATAAAACGGAATCTGATTATCGTACGCCGCCAGTGCTTTCAGATAGGTACCAATTTTATTGCACACATCTCCTGCTGACGTAGTCCGGTCGCTACCCACCAGACATACATCCACCAGGCCATGCTGCATGAGATGCCCACCGGCATTATCAACCACCAGCGTGTGAGGGACCTGGCTGCGGCCAAGCTCCCATGCCGTTAATGACGCACCTTGATTGCGTGGCCGGGTTTCGTCCACCCAGACATGCACGGGTAATCCAGCGAGTTGCGCTTTGTAAACCGGCGCCAATGCAGTGCCCCAAGCGCCGGTCGCCAGCCAACCGGCATTGCAGTGTGTCAGCACGTTAAGCACCGTATCGATTCCGTGTCGTGCCTGCTTTTGCTGATAAATATCCTGCAGCAACTGCAAGCCGTAGTTGCCGATAGCGCTACAGGCTGCGACATCTTCATCGAGAAGATGCTGGGCCAGCAGTAAAGCGTGCAGCGGGCGCTGCGGCTCAGACACCGGCTCCAATGCACAGCGCATGCGCTCTAGTGCCCAGCGCAGATTGACCGCGGTGGGCCGGGTTTTTACCAATTGCTCACACGCAGCATTCAAAGAATGCATGTCTGAGCGCAATGACAGGTAAACACCAAAGGCGGCAGTTATCCCTATCAACGGTGCACCACGCACTTTCATGGTGACAATCGCATCAACAGCATCGTCCAGCGTATTGAGGGCAAGGACCTTGAACTGAAACGGCAGCAGAGTCTGGTCAATGACCTTCAAACTGCCGTCCTCGTAATCGAACCAGAGTGTTCTCTGCTTTTCTGCTACTGCCTGCATGTTTGGTTATGCCCCTGAAACGCAAAACGCACCCGAGGGTGCGTTTTTTGGGTCGGACGTGCCACGCTATCTGCCCGTCTGTTAATTATTTCGCCGTATTCGCAGTGCTTACCGCTCAACTGTTTCTAATTCACGGCTCAACTATAGAAATTGCTGAAATACCTGCCTGACGCGCAGAGTCCATAATCATTACCAGCGTGTTTACATTGGATCGGTCGTCTGGGCGAATGATCACTGATGCTGCGGGATTCTCGGCCTTCAGACGGTCAATGTTAGCGCGCAACTGGCTTTCTAGAATCGCGCGGGGCTCGCCATTGAGGGTGATCTCATTATTCTGGCTGATTTCAACCAGAATATTACGCTTTTCTTCATCCTGCTCGGGCGGGGGCTGATTATTATTTTCATTACTGGCGGCATCAATTGCCTGTTCTGACAGGAATGTTGCAGTTACAACAAAGAAGATCAGCAGAATAAATACCACATCCAACATTGGGGTCAGGTCAATATTACCTTCATCTTTTTTTCTTCTGCCGCCCATTTTTTTCATTTTTATCTACCACTTTTTGTATGTTTTTTAGTTATAAGCACATGAATTTCAAGCGCTTACCTGTTAAAAATTTTTTCTATCCCGGCACAACTGACTACCGAGTGACAACCTGTATCGCTGACAAATTCGAGCCCAAGTATACCCGAATAATGTTGTACGACAACAGCCAACCGAGTGCCTGGCCAAAATTTCCATGGCGCTTGGCAACCCAGCCGTACAAAACGCGACCGGGCCAGTGGCTCCGTTTGTCTCTTTCAGATCCGGGCGACTCTCTTGACAATCAAACCTGCCCGCAGCAGTTGTTACGCTTGCACTGATTTCAGAGTGAAGGCGATAACCTCGGCAAGTTGTTTACCGGTTTTGCCTTCTCGGGAATGTACACGCAAACCGCTCAGCAGATTAAGCAACACATCGGCCGCCAGTTCAGCATTCAGACCTTTGGCCAGTTGCCCCGCCTTCTCAGCATCCTTAAGCCTTTTTAATAGTGACTTGCGAATGACACCGTAGTAATTTTTGAGAAGCTTCTGAATCTCTTTGTCGTAATTGATGCTTTCACAGAAGGAATTCACCAACAAACAACCCATGGAACGACGCTTGCTTGATGTAGCCACCACAGTCAGATCAAAATACTTGCTGACGGCAGCCCAGGGCGATAGCTGCGCATTGTAGAGAGAGGAGGCTAATTCGCTGTCAACCAACTTGCTGTACTGCTCGAGGCAGGACTTAAAAAATGCGTCCTTATCGCCAAACGAGTTATACAGGGTTCCACGATTGATTCCGGTTACATCCAGAAGTTTTTGCACGGAGCTGGCTTCAAAGCCTTCGCGCCAGAACTGTTCCATGGCATTAGTGAGTACATCCTCATACACAAATTCGACGGGTCTCGCCATAATAATTCACACACTCTTTTAAATTGAATTTGGATTAAAAAAATAACAGGAAGCCACCGCCAATATTTGAATTTTTCTTATGCAGCAGTGAGATAGCTTTAATTCTAGACCATTGCGACTGCCTTGACGGTTAAATGATACAAAATGCCACAAACAAAATTGACACAATCGTGCTTCAGAGCAATTGTCTTAACAAAATCAATTCAGCATTCATAAATTATTTACAATTCAGGTTCAAATCGCACTGAGTGCTGCAAACGCTACACCCATCAATCCTCCGATCACTCCACCCCACACCACCAGCCATCCGAGATGTTGGCGAATCATCTTTTGCACAATTAACCTCACCTGCTCAGGTGTCAGCTCCTGCAAGCGCCTCTCAACAAGGTCTTCTATCCGCGCTATGACCGCATCACTGTGTGTCGCCGCAGAAAGACGCTCGGAAAATCGGGACTGAAATTCTTCTGACTCCAGCATTTCAAGGAGGTAATTACGCATTCGGAGATTAAATGGTTCACGCAAGCCTGATAAAGCCTTGGCACCACCGACCATACCCAGCATACCGCCCATGGAGGATTGCATGATGCCCTCAACCAAAGAGTCGAAAGCACGATCCAGATCCAGTTCGTCTACCATTGACGGCAACAAGGTATTGATCCCGCTGTGCATCATCGTTTGCGCATCGAAAAACCGATCGATGGTCTCAGCATTAAAAAACTGCTGCATGATCATTTCGCGGATGCCATGTTTGAATTCGTCGAAGTGCAGTGCGATCACACCAGAGCCATAGAAGCCAGGAACTTTTTCAAACAACATGTGAATGGCCAACGAGTTTGTCAGCGATCCGGACAAAGCAAACAGACCAGCACTCATGATCCACGCTGACGCTGGTTCAGGCATCATCCAACCTGCAGCTACCAAGGCAGAAGCCGAGAAATTTGTAATCAAGCCTTTATCTATCATCACAGAGTTTCCTGTTCAACCGATCGTGGTCCGTAAACGACGATGCTCAAAAACCGGCATGCGCTCGCGGGTAGCTGCCAGCGCGTCTTTATCAATATCCGCTACCACAATGCCTTCTCCGCGTTCCAGCACATCCAGAATGCGCCCCCAGGGATCAATAATCATTGAGTGTCCATATGTTTCCCGGCGTTCGTTGTGGACGCCACCCTGACCGGCACCAATCACATAACATTGATTTTCAATCGCGCGCGCACGCAGCAGCACTTCCCAGTGCGCCTCACCTGTGACACGCGTAAATGCCGACGGGACACTCACAAGGTCAACTTTGTTAGCAAAATAATGCCGATAAAGTTCCGGAAACCGGATGTCATAACAGATAGACAGTCCGAGTCGCCCGACGCCAGTTTCAACAAAAGCCGGACTGTCACCCGCTTCGAAGCTGTCTGATTCCGCATATCGCGACTGTCTATCACTGACCTGAACATCAAACAAGTGCATCTTGTCGTAGCGGGCCACAATCAATCCATCCGGACTGAATACCAATGATGCTGGCCGTACACGACCATCTGACAACTCGGATGCTGGCATATCTGCTTTTTGAGGCCGCGAAATCATCGGGATAGTGCCCGCAACCAGCCAGACTGAGTGCTGTTTCGCGACACGAGACAACATACTTTGCAAGGGAGCGCTCATATCCCCCTCCCGTTCAGCAAATGCTGCCTGCGGGCCACCATCGAGCACGGCAAAATTCTCCGGCAATACAATCAGTCCGGCGCCGCGCAACGCTGCCTCTGCAAGTAAACGCTCAGCCGTTGCCATGTTTTGGTTGATGTCCGCACTGCTGACCATCTGCACGGCGGCTATCCTGCAATTCTTCAGTGACACGCACTCATCTCCTGTAATCCCACGGCGACTGACATCCTGATCCGTTAACGCATCTCGCAACCAGGTAACGTTAACTCAGCTTCCGCTGCCAAAAACCTGATAGAGCACCGGTTCAACCCCGTCCCACGGACCTTGCAAGGTGTACTGTGCACTGGTCAGGTTATCGACCTGCTCACCAAAAATTTGATCAAACAAGAAAACACCTATGGCAAGTTGCCAGTTAATCAGGTTATTCAGGACTGCCAATCCACTCAACCAAGGTATGTTTTCGCTGACTGGCAAGGTAATAAACAAATTGGCATCAATGGTTTGTTCCGCCAGATCCAAGGTTCCTGATACCTGGAACAAACTGGCCGGACCTATGATCTGCAACCGATCCTTAATGGTGACGATGCCATCACTGAGATTGACCTGACCAACAATTTCATCGTAGGACAAACCCGATCGCAGGAAGTCATCACTAAAACGCAGGCGCCTGATCACCGCATCAAAATTGATAATGCTGATCAACCGCAGCGCACTGTTGGCAACGCCCACTCGCTGCTGAAATCGCCCTGAACTGATATTGATGTCCAGATCTCCACTCAACCCAAGTGCCGAGAAATACGCCGGACTCCCATCCCAGTGCAAACGCGAATCAAACACCGCTGAGGTACTTTGCAGACTGGGGGCATAGCCGTAGGCACTCAACACCGGCGCCAGATCTGTGGCCGTTAATTGACCGTTGAGCACACTGCGATGATTCTGGCCATCATAAATCCAGCGGAACTCAGCAGGTGCAGACTCACTGCCAACCATCAAACCGCGGGCGGATACCTGTAGATCACGGAAAACCGCACCACTGCCATCTGACGACAAGGCAAATTGCCATTGACCAAAATCACTACCATTGACGGTGAAATGCCCCACAGTCAGCTGCATGGGCGGAAACGTTCGCGGATCAAGTGCATCCAACGGATCTTCACGTGGCAGTTCAAACTCAACGCTGGGCAGGTCCTGCAGGTCCTGCAATAGCTGCTCTTCGGGAACTGCTTCGGCGATGAGCTCCGGCGGCTCCTCGACGTCCACAATAGGTACCTCCGGCGCCTCGCCAAGGTGCAGATAATCCAGATTTACCTGCCAGGGCGCGCTGCCATTTACCGGGTAAGCCAAGGTACCGCTGACATCTTGCGACTGTACGGCCAGAACCAATGCCTGGTCCTCACGCCGCAGGTTAAGCGTCAGCTCATCAAAAACCTCACCGGCAACGGTTAACTCACCCAAGGCCAACTCCGCAGTTCCCTGAACATCGCTCAACCAGCCAGAGCGCGCCGCTCCTGATTCCTGGCGTGCAGGGTCTGGTGGAAACATGGCAGTCAGCGTCCGTTGCCATTCACCATAGTCAGCACTGACAACACTGCCCAGCACCTGAATTCCGCTCGCTGAAGGATTAATTCTTCTGACACGTAAGCCTTCGGCGGTCGCTCCCAGATAAATCAGCCCACTGGCGGGCATATCCTGCGCAAATTCAAGATTCATCTGTGTAACATTTTGCCAGCGCAGATCCAGCGCGCGGCCTTGCGGTTTGAATTCCAGAGTGATATCCAGTTGACTGAGCTGATCAGCCGGTTTGCTGAACGGCAGCGGCAACTTTGACTCAACACCCGCCATTTCTGTGGTGATGCTCAATGTCGGGTTACGGGTCCCGGCGGTAGTTGCTGACATCGCTGGCACACTGATCCCTGCCTGATACGCAAATGTCCCTTCGAATTGAGATAACACCGGAAGTACCGCAGCAGGCATTCCGCCCCAGGCCGTTAAAGCGCTGATATCTGCGCTGCCGGACCAGCTTAACTCGGTTGACTGCGCGTCTGTGACCAGTGATTCATCGGTGTTGGCAAAACCCGATGAGCGAATAGTGGCAACAATAGGATGATCAAGAACATTGGCCTGCAGGGATTCACTCTGTAAGCCATTGTCGTCAGAGTAGGACAACTGCCCCGACAAGCCCTCTAACTGAAGCTCATATTCAGGGATATACAAGCGGTTATCGGCAAGCGAAAAATTCAGTGCTACATCAGGGCGGGCGTCTTCGATGTTCAGCGGTATGCTCAATTCAAGGGTAATGTCGGTATCACCCTCGGCCTGCCATTGCGAGACGGTTTGACCAATGCTTGCGGTGACAGGCGTTTGTTGCAGGTATTGCAGGCCTTGGGCTGCACTGCCCTTGCCGGAGCCGTTGACGGTCAGCCAGCTCCCCCCGGAAGGATTGGCCCGCAAGGCGCCGGATCCAGAATCAAGTCTGATGCCGAGGGTGCTGCCCGCACTGGCAGACAGATCTACGACGTTGTCACTGATAAGCACAAAGCCGTCAAGTTCTTCAAGTGCCGGCCATGCCGGATCAAATTTCAGTGTGCCGTCTGCCACTTTGTAAAACATCTGCAACGATCGTTCTACGGGCGGTGCACCACGCTGAACACGGCCACGGAAGATCAATCCACTGCCTGCGCCGTCACCACTCAACACCGCACGATCAACCCAGTTCAGAGCGGGTTGGGCGGCTCTCGGCGCAGTCGCTGCCATGGGCAGGTACGCGGTTTTGCGACTGACGTCGGCGGCAAGTGCGCCCAGCTTGAGTTCCAGATCGATATACGGGTTTTCTCCCAGCTGAATCTCGGTCGCAAACTGACCATGCGCCGTTACAATATCCGACTCAGCAACCAGTATGCCGCTGACCAGTCTTACATTGGCGTCCGTGCCGGTGCGGACCCTGAAACCCACCCGACCATTTACATGGTTGTAATCCCATATCTGATCAAAAAGTCTTGGTACGTGCATGGAGACATCTGAGCTGTCGACCTCAAAAAAACCTTCGCCCAGCCCTTCGCTGACATCAAATTCCATCTCCGCGTAACCACCGATCCCCCAGAAAGAGGGAACCCCGCGGAAAGAGCTCAGTGCCCCCTGCTCAATATTGCTTGTCAATTTTGCGTTGGCCAGCGCCCCATCACTGAAATCAGCCCGCAGGGCAAGATTGAGCAGTCGCCCGCGCGGATTGAAACCGACGACCTCAGTGGTCAACCGCTGATTCACTGGCAGCGCCTGAACGATCCGCGAAAGAATGCCAACTTCAATCACATCAGCCCGAAAGTTCAACACACTGTCGGGCTGATAACTAAAGGATATGTCGCCAACCGGCCACTGCTGACCGTCCATCTGAAAAACCAGATCGTCGGAGTAACCCTCCCAGAACTCTGCTTCAGGCCCGCGACTCAGATGTAGGCCTGACACTTGCAAATCACTAAACTGCAGAGGCTTTTCAATCTTGTCCGAGGCCAGTTCGAGATTGCCCTGCGCACTCAGCACGAGGTCAGTCAGGTTTCCAGAGACTATCTCAGCCCATACCTCAGCCTGCATAACAGCAGATTGCAAATCCAATCCGGCTGATGGATTGCCCTCAATTTTGATGATACTGGACAGGGGAGGGACAAAATGCTGGTAGTCGGCTTGCGGCAGATTCAGATACAGATCGCCCTGCAGGCTGTTCAGACTGGCGCCACTAACAGACACACGCACTTCAATCTCATCATCAGAATCTTCCGGAGTCGCGTTTGCATTCAGCAAATGCACACCGTCCTGACTTTGAAAATCAAGTTGTGACACCTCAATGCGGGCACTTTCACCGGAAAGATCAGTAAAGTTGAGGTGAGTATCACTCATGGAAAATCGTGCCAGTCGTGTCAGCAACTGAAACAACACTTCCGGGGCAGGAACGGGGCCATCAGCATTCAGGCCTGCCAACACCCAGGCGCCGCTTTCGTGCTGATTAAAGCCAATATCCAGAGAGTCCACGGATGTGTTGCCAACCACCAGTCGCCGCTGGCGCAGACTCTCGGTCAAAGAAGGGGAGATTGATACACGCCGCAGTGTCAATCCGGCCGGCTGCCCCAAGCTGACATCTTCCAGCACAAACCGCGGCGTGAACTGCAGCCATTCACCTGACAGTCGTCCGATACGAACCGACACGCCAAGTTCGGAGCTGAGCCGCTGTTCAAGCCAGTCCTTATACTCAGACACCTGCGGGGTGATTTGTCGACCGATGCTGACGTACAGGGCAAGGCACACCAGCGATATCATCAGCAGTGTAATCGATGCACGCAGTAGCATTGCAAACAACGCCCGCAATTTCCGCAGAATCATAAGTGCCTGTTAAAACAGAACAACGTCGTATTGTTCCTGAGTATACATAGGTTCCACCTGGAACCGGATAGTTTTACCGGTCAGTACTTCCAGATCAGCCAGCGTGCTGGATTCTTCGTCCAACAGACGATCAACAACCACCTGCGATGCCAACACCATCAACTCATCATTTTCATAAACACGCGCAACGCGGACGATCTCACGAAAAATTTCATAACAGATCGTTTCGGGCGTTTTAAGACGGGCACGACCTTCGCAAACCGGACAGGCGCTGCATAAAATCTGACCCAGACTTTCGCGCGTGCGCTTGCGGGTCATTTCTACCAGACCCAGCTCGGAAATACCGGTCACCATCGTGCGGGCATGATCTTTCTCCAGCGCCTTGATCAGCGTTCGCAGCACCTGACGCTGGTGTTCAGGATCGTCCATATCAATAAAATCGAGAATAATAATCCCGCCCAGATTGCGGATCCGCAGCTGACGGGCGATGGAGGTCGCCGCCTCCAGATTGGTTTTGAGCACCGTTTCAGCGTGACTCTTTGTGCCTAAAAACGCACCGGTATTCACATCAATGGTTGTCATTGCCTCAGTCTGATCAATGATCAGATCACCGCCAGATTTCAGTTTTACCTGGCGGCCCAGCGCTTTATCTATTTCATCATCAATACCATAGAGGTCGAAGATCGGTCGCTCACCAGAGTAAAGCTCCAGCCGATCACGAAAATCCGGGATGAAGTCTTGAATGAAACCAGATATCTCATCAAACGCCTCCTGCGCATCCACACGGATCTTTTCGATACCCGGCGTTATCAGATCTCTCACAGCGCGCAAATACAGCGGCAAATCGCGGTACAGCACTCTGATATCTTTACTCTTTCCAATTCTGCGCTCGACTGCCGCCCACAACTTGCGCAAAAAGCGGATGTCTTCGAGCAACTCGTTCTCACTGGCCCCCTCTGCTGCGGTGCGAATAATAAATCCGCCGCGATCCTGCATGGATTCTGCCAACAGGCATTGTTCGAGCAGCGCCTGCAATCGATTGCGTTCTTCTTCATTCTCCAGTCGTTGTGATATACCGATATGCAGATTGCGCGGCAGGAATACCAGATGGCGTGATGGTAATGTCAGATGCGTTGTGAGTCTGGCGCCTTTGGTGCCGATCGGGTCTTTGGCCACCTGCACCACAATCAACTGGCCTTCGCGTAACAGGGTATTGATGTCTACGGTCTCGCCGCCATCGCGCACTTCCAGCCCGTCAACTCCAATCGGCGCGATATCCGCACTGTGTAAAAAAGCCGCCCGCTCCAGTCCGATATCAACAAACGCAGCTTCCATACCCGGCATAACACGGACTACTTTGCCAAGATAGATATCGCCGACATAGCCGCTGCGGCTGCGCCGTTCCAGATAAATTTCCTGCAACAAACCGTTCTCGATCAGCGCAAGTCTGGTCTCGCGCGGTGTCACATTGATCAGTATCTCCTCACTCAATCAATGCACTCCTGTCCAAATCGGTTGGTATACCAAACATACTCAACAGTCTGGCGGTCTCGAAAATGGGCAATCCCACGACACCACTGTAACTGCCTTGCAAAGACTCAATAAACAAAGCGCCCAAGCCCTGCACAGCATACGCACCGGCTTTGCCTTGCGGTTCGCCGCTGCTCCAGTAGGCAGCGATTTCTGCCGCAGACAGCGGCCTGAACTTAACTTTGGTGCGCGATAACTCCAGCGCTGACTGCTCACCGCGACATACACAGACGGCTGACATCACTTCATGTTCGCGCCCAGAAAGCAGGCTCAACATTCGATGCGCATCCTGCTCATCTAGCGGCTTTCCAAGAATGTGTTCCTCCACAACAACAATCGTATCGGCCCCCAGCACTGCATGATCGAGGGTAACGCGAGCATCACTGGCTACCGCAGCGGCCTTGGCTCTGGCGAGTCGACACACATATTCGACAGGCGTTTCGCCAGTAATCACTCGTTCATCAATATCATGAATGACCACTTCAAAGCTGACACCAATCTGTGTCAGCAACTCTCGGCGCCGAGGGGAAGCCGAGGCTAAAATCAGCGAGCCCGGTGACAGGTTCATGGGGTTTGCCTGCGCAGATCAATGGACATCAAAACTACGCCGCAGTTGACGAAGCAGCAGGAACAACCAGGGCCAGACGAAGGCGCTGGACAAAGCACCCAGCAGAAAAAACATGCCTTCCTGCGCGGTTTCACCGGTTATCACCTTGATCCAGTAAGTTGCCGTCATCACAAGACCCACCAAAGCCAGAATAATCCCGCTTTGTTGCCACGATGAAAACAGTCGCACACGCTGATGCAGACTCAACGTGATATAAGCAAGTATGGCGAAGGTGAACGCGTGAATACCCAGCATGGAACCTTCCAGAATGTCGGTAAAAATGCCTGCCATCCATGCGGAACCGATGCCGACCCGGTACGGAAGCGCCATAACCCAGTAGATCAGCACCAGCATTACCCATTGAGGACGGTAGTGCATCGCCCATTCGGGAAACGGAACAATCGCCAGCAGGTAGGCGACCAGAAAACTCAGCAGAATAACCCAGATTGCATTGGCCTTAGGTATCATTGAATCCCCCCCGCAGTCTCTTGTGCTGCCGACCCGGCAGCAGGGTTCGGTGCGGGCGCTGGCTGTGATTCTGCAGCCGCAGGGGAGAAATCCTCGGGCAAATTGGTGACCGGTACGTTCTCAACAACGTCGGTCGTTGCATCAAAAATCATCGGCGGCCCGACAATGGCTTCATCATCTGGAATCACCAGCATGACATGGCGGGTTCTATCCATCTGCGCAAGCGGCCGCGCACGGATCTGCGCAAAAGGCTGCCCAGGATCGTGAATGATACTGGTCACTTCTGCCACCGGGTAATCCTTTGGAAAGCGCTGACCAAGACCTGAGCTGACCAGCAGATCACCCACCGAAATATCAGCTGTGTCCGGAACAAATTCGAGCTCAAGCCCAGGCGCATCACCACGACTGCCCCGCGCGATGGTCCGCTCACCGTTACGATTGACCTGCACCGGCGTGCCGTGCCGCGAATCCGTGATCAACAGCACCCAGCTGGTAAAGGGCAGCACCTCTTCCACCTGCCCCATTAATCCATGCGCATCCAGCATGGCCTGGCCCTCAATGACACCATTTTGCGCCCCACGGTTGATCAGCACACGCCGAGACCCGGGATCGTTGGAGACATTAATGATCTCTGCTGTCATCACCCGTCCCTGAACAGCCTGCGAGGCCTCCTGCAACTCACGCAAGCGGCTGTTTTCGCTTGCCAGACCCGCAAGCAGCTGTAATTCACGCTGGGCAAACAACAATTGCTGGCGTAACTGCGTGTTCTCCTCGAGCAGATCGCGCTGCGACACAAAAACGTCATCGATCCAAAAAGACATGCGCGTGGGGATATCAGCAAGCCAATAGACAGGGGTAGTCAGGTAAGCGACGGAATAACGCACACGATCCAGATACTCGTACCGGCTATCCATGTACAAAAGTGACATGGCCAGTGCCAGAAAGGCCACCAGCCGGTATTCAAGCGACACCCCTTTGATGAATAAGGTTTTAATATCATAACCTCTGGCTATCCGGAGTTATTCCAGGGTCAGCGCATCCATCTCGTTGGAATCCATTAATTCCATGGCCTTGCCACCACCACGGGCGACACAGGTTAATGGATCATCCGCCACAATGACCGGCAGACCGGTCTCTATAGATAACAACTTATCCAGATCTTTTAACAACGCGCCTCCACCGGTGAGCACCATGCCACTCTCCGCGATATCGGACGCAAGCTCAGGGGGTGACTGCTCCAGAGCGCTTTTAACCGCCTGTACAATCGCCGAGAGCGGCTCCTGCAGCGCTTCCAGAATCTCGTCGCTATTAAGTGTAAAGCTGCGCGGTACACCTTCAGCCAGATTGCGGCCTCTGACATCAATCTCACGCAGCACACCTTCAGAGGGATAGGCGCAGCCGATTTCCTTCTTGATACGTTCAGCTGTGGCATCACCGATCAGACTGCCATAGTTACGGCGAACGTGCGTAATGATCGCCTCATCGAACCGGTCACCGCCGATACGCACTGACTCTGCGTAAACAATGCCGTTCAGGGAGATGATGGCAATCTCTGTTGTGCCACCACCAATGTCTACCACCATCGATCCGCTGGGTTTTTCAACCGGCAGACCGGCACCGATCGCAGCCGCCATAGGCTCCTCGATCAACCGTACCTCACGCGCTCCGGCGCTGATCACCGATTCGCGGATCGCACGACGTTCAACTTGTGTGGATTTACACGGCACGCACACCAGCACACGTGGGCTGGGCGGGAAGAAGCTGTTTTCGTGCACTTTGCTGATAAAGTGCTGCAGCATTTTTTCGGTTACCTGGAAGTCGGCGATCACACCATCCTTCATCGGGCGAATTGCGGTGATGTTACCGGGCGTACGGCCCAGCATACGCTTGGCATCGGCCCCTACCGCGGTGACTGTTTTCTGCCCATTGTGACTGCGGATAGCCACAACTGACGGCTCATTCAATACTATCCCAACACCTCTGACATAGATCAGGGTATTGGCCGTGCCCAAATCGATGGCAAGATCGTTTGAGAACATTCCTCTGATTTTTTTGAACATTGAATTCCTGCTACCTTATCAATCGTAAGCGATCCGACCGGCGGATCACCGCGTCCGCTATGTGAAGCAGACAAAAAATTCTTGCGACAGTTCCCCCGGGCAGACGGGCAAAGGTCAAATATTTGCTCGAACACGGCTAACCAGTGAATGACTGGTTGCTCAGTGACTGACTGTATTTTCGCTGATGTGGCAGGGAACGATCGTAAACCTGGAAGGAAACTGTTGCCTCTAACCCGCCATAATCCCGTATAATCATGGCCTTTGCAGCTATTGGATACGCACTCTAACAACGCTTATCTGTTAGGGCAAGCATCAAAAACAATCCGGCACAGAGCCCAATTTTGATCTCTGTCAAGGCCAGCATTATTGCATACTCCGGGAGCCCTTGAATGGCTTTAGATAAGAACGATGTGGAAAAAATTGCTCATCTTGCCAGACTGCAGATCAATGACTCGGACATCGTCGAAGTTGCCCAGCGCATCTCCAACATTCTCGGAATGATCGACCAGATGCAGAGCGTCGACACCTCTGCAGTCAGCGCTATGGCTCACCCGTTTGATGCAAGTCAGCGTCTGCGCGCAGATCAGATCACGGAAACCAACCAGCGCGATTATTACCAGAAGTTAGCACCTGCCACGCAGGATGGTTTGTATCTGGTGCCCAAAGTCATTGAATAAGTTTCGAATACACCATTGATCCTGAAACAGGGTCAGGCAAGGAATAAAGCGCTTATGTTAAGTAAAACCGTAGCTGAGTTGGCGGGCGCGCTGACCCGCAAAGAGGTCTCTGCAAGGGAACTGACCCAGGCCTATCTGGACAAAATTCATCAACTGAATCCCGCGTTAAACGCTTTTGTCACCATCACAGCTGAGAAGGCGCTGGCGCAAGCTGATACCGCCGACAGCAGACGCGCACAAGGCAATGCAGGCCCGCTCACCGGCATTCCGATTGCTCACAAAGACATATTCTGCACCCGGGGCGTGTTGACAGCGTGCGGATCGCGCATGTTGCACAATTTTATTGCACCCTACGACGCCACCGTCGTGGAGCGCCTGGAGCAGGCTGGCGCCATCATGCTGGGCAAAACCAACATGGATGAGTTCGCCATGGGTTCGTCCAATGAAACCAGTTGGTTTGGCCCGGTTCGCAATCCTTGGGATCACGCCCGTGTGCCTGGCGGCTCGTCTGGCGGCTCGGCCGCGGCCGTTGCTGCAGGACTATGCGCCATGGCTACCGGCACTGATACCGGCGGCTCCATTCGCCAGCCCGCATCGTTTTGCGGCCTTACCGGATTAAAACCGACTTATGGCCGTGTCTCGCGCTGGGGCATGATTGCGTTTGCCTCCAGCCTTGATCAGGCCGGCCCGTTAACACGCAGCGCGGAAGATGCCGCACTGATGATGAATGCCATCGCCGGCTCTGATCTGCGTGATTCAACCTGCCTTGAATTGGGATTTGAAGATTTCACGGCGAAATTGAATGAACCGCTGGCAGGTTTGCGTATCGGATTGCCGCGCGAACATTTTACAAAAGATCTCAATCCTGCTGTGCAGACCATTCTGCAAAACGCAATTCGCACCCTGGAATCGCTGGGTGCCAGTTTCAAAGAAGTCACGTTGCCTAATAACTATCTGTCGGTTCCGGCCTATTACGTCATTGCACCTGCAGAAGCATCCGCCAACTTGTCGCGCTTTGATGGCGTGAGATTCGGTTACCGATGCGAAAACCCAGACAACCTCGACGACCTCTACAAACGCAGCCGTGGCGAAGGTTTTGGTGACGAGGTTAAACGCCGCATAATGGTAGGAACTTATGCGTTGTCAGCGGGATATTACGATGCCTATTACATCAAGGCACAAAAAATACGCCGCCTGATCAAGCAAGATTTTGACTCAGCCTTTAATGACGTTGACCTGATTCTTGGCCCGACATCACCGCATACTGCTTTTAAACTCGGTGAAAAGGTCAGTGACCCCGTCACGATGTATCTTGAAGACATTTACACTATTGCTGTGAACCTTGCTGGCTTGCCGGGCATGTCATTGCCAGCCGGCATGTTAAACGGATTACCAATTGGCATGCAGTTGGTTGGCCCCTCTCTGTCAGAGTCGCGCCTGTTAAACGTAGCACACCAGTTCCAGATGAATACGGACTGGCACTCACAGCGACCGGAGGTATAAACAATGAACTGGGAAACTGTGATAGGACTGGAAGTACACGTGCAGCTTGCAACCAAAAGCAAGTTGTTCTCGGGCAGCGCCACAGAGTTTGGTGCCGCCCCCAATACTCAAGCAAGTACCTACGATCTTGCACTGCCCGGCACACTGCCGGTCATGAACGAAGAAGTACTGCGCATGGCTGTGAGCTTTGGTCTTGCTGTTGATGCTGACATTGGCAAACGCTCAGTTTTTGACCGAAAGAATTATTTTTATCCGGATCTGCCCAAGGGCTATCAGATTACACAACTCGAATTCCCAACAGTGGGTCGTGGTTCATTAAAAATTCAGCTGGAAAATGGCAGCGAAAAAGTCATAGGCATCACTCGCGCGCACATCGAGGAAGACGCTGGCAAATCCTTGCACGAAGATTTTCAGGGCATGTCTGGTATCGACCTGAACCGCGCTGGCACGCCACTACTGGAGATTGTCTCCGACCCGGATTTGCGCAACGCCAAAGAAGCCGTGGCTTACCTGAAAAAGTTGCACTCTATTATTTTGTATCTCGGCATTTCCGACGGCAACATGTCGCAGGGGTCCATGCGCTGTGACGCCAACGTCTCTGTGCGAAAAAAAGGGGCCACTGAATTTGGCACCCGCACCGAAATTAAAAACGTCAACTCTTTCCGGTTTGTCGAAAAGGCTATCAACTACGAAGTACAGCGCCAGATCGAACTGATTGAGGATGGCGGCCGTGTTGTGCAGGAAACCCGCCTGTATGACTCAGACAAAGACGAAACCCGCTCTATGCGCAGCAAAGAAGTCGCCAATGACTACCGCTACTTTCCAGAGCCGGATTTGTTGCCGGTCATCATTGACGATGAGTACATCGCGGCGGTGAGAGCCACGTTGCCAGAGCTACCCGGCGCACGTTGCCTGCGCTTTGTCAGCCAGTACAGCCTGAGTGAGTACGATGCCGACGTGCTGACCAGCAGCCGCAACATGGCTGACTATTTTGAGGAAGTCGCACGTTTGTGTGGTGATGCAAAACTGTCAGCCAATTGGGTCACCGCAGACCTGCTGGGCCTGCTGAATAAAAACGATCTGGATATTACCTCTTCGCCGATCAAACCTGCACAACTGGGCACCATGATCAGTCGTATCAAGGACAACACGATTTCCGGCAAACTTGCCAAAACCGTTTTCGAAGCATTGGCTGAAGGAGAATCTGACGTTGATCAGATTATCGAAGCCCGCGGACTCAAGCAGGTGACTGACACCGGCGCTATCGAGAAACTGGTGGATGACGTTATCGCCAGCAACCCGGATCAGGTAGCGCAGTACCGCGCGGGCAAAGACGCTGTGTTTGGTTTTTTTGTTGGTCAGGCCATGAAGATCTCCAAAGGCAAAGCCAATCCTGCACAGTTGAACGAATTGCTGCGCAACAAGTTAAAGGCAGAGTAGTCACCATGATTGAAGATAAAAAAATTGGCAAGGAGCGCACGCAGCCTGCAGTGCGCAACGAGGAGTGGAGCGATGAGCGCATTCGGGCGTTTCTAACACTGCTGCCGCCGGAGGGCACGCCAGCCGATTATCACTTACTGCAGAAAGCCTATCGTGGGATGTTGCCTGATCAATTTGAGCGTTTTGTGGCGTTTTTTGAAGAAGCCGGGCATGACATTAATGTGCGGCTTAGTAATGGCAGTACATTTCTGGATCATGTGAATCAACATCGCAGTTCTGGTGCGTATCAGGACATTCTCAGACAAGCCGGAGCGCTGTCTGGGAAAAGCTGAGCTTGCCTTCTGATTGCCCGCGCCAGCCGGCAAAATGCGACTGGCTCTACGAGCATATTTGCCAAGACAGGAATTGCAAGGCCGCAGCTGGCAAGTACCCGCGTTGGAGTTACAGCAGTAAGTCATTAGATTTTCAGGACTGAATAGACCCGGATAAGCATACAAACTAGCCCGGTGATCGTAATCTGCGCGATCATCAGATGTGCGTGGCTTACCTTGCCGGTCCGGCACGGCCACCCACTCCCGTCGCGGCCGCACTATCAATTTCCCCGAGTCCAGCTTCCCGCCTTTAAGCCTTTCAGCCTTTCAGCCTTTCTGACTTTTCAGCAAAAGCTTACCGACGCGGACGCGGTTTCCCACCGCCACTGCGCCCCTGCCCCGGACGCGACGACCCACCACTACGCGTCGGTTTCGACTCATCTTTAAAATGCGTCGGCCGACTGAACGGCGGCGGATCTACCAACAATGAGGCATCCGGATACACACAAGCCAACTTCTGCCCAAGCGTTTTCTCTATGTTAGGCAACAAAAACGAATCTTCCTCACACGCAAAACTGATCGACGTGCCCACCGAGCCAGCGCGCCCAGTACGACCAATACGATGCACATAATCCTCAGGCTCTTCCG
This sequence comes from Rhodoferax sp. OV413, assembly GCA_943330915.2. Taxonomy (GTDB): domain Bacteria; phylum Pseudomonadota; class Gammaproteobacteria; order Pseudomonadales; family Pseudohongiellaceae; genus Pseudohongiella. Next base: position 28,209 of record CALQJO020000002.1, read on the forward strand.
GCAGACTGTAATTGATCACATGTGTCACATCGTCAATGTGCAAACCCCGGCCCGCAACATCGGTAGCCACCAACACTTTGATAGTTCCGTCTCGGAATTCCTCCAGCGTGCTTACGCGCTTGTTCTGGGCAATTTCACCCGATAACAAACCACAGCTGACGCCATGACGATACAGATTGTCGGCCAACTTGCGCACCTGATCGCGACGATTGTTAAACACAATCACACGATCAGCGCCCTCAGCGGCGATCAGGTTATACAACAATTTGTACTTGTCATCGGTGGTGACCAGATACACCAGCTGCTCCACATTGTCTGTCGCTACACGCTCCGGTTGAATCTCGATCATGATCGGATCCATCGCCCACCGGGAAGTCAGTTCAATGATTTCCGGCGTAAACGTTGCGCTGAACAACAGTGTCTGACGACAATCCTTATGCGGAGTACGCGACACAATGGTGCGCACTTGCGGAATAAATCCCATATCCAGCATGCGATCTGCTTCATCGATGACCAACAACTCTACTAACCCAAGGTAGAGGTGATCCTGCTGCAGAAAGTCAATCAGACGACCGGGTGTTGCCACCACAATATCAACCGGACGTTTGTCCACCTGGCGCAATTGTTTTTGATAATCTTCGCCGCCCACCAGCGTCACCACATGTAAATCGGTGTGTTTGGTCAGATTGGCAGCATCACTGGCAATCTGCATCACCAGTTCGCGTGTCGGCGCCAACACAATCGCGCGCGGCTCCCCGATGTAACGACTGTCCTGCATCGGATTTTTCAACAGGTCATTGATGATGGTAATCAGGAATGCTGCGGTTTTGCCGGTACCGGTCTGGGCTTTGCCAGTGACATCGTATCCGCGCAATGTATAACGCAGACTTTGCGCCTGAATGGGGGTGCAGAACTCATAACCGAGATCGGAAATTGCTTTTTCAAGCGCTGGTTCAAGATTAAAGCTGCTGAATTGAACTTTGGTTGGCATCACTGTCAGTGCGACTGGTGGCAACACGTCTGCAGATAAATCAGTCTCCGGCTCTGATACGGAGTCCTGCGCCGTTTCTGACTCTGCTTCAGGCTCAGCCACAAGCTCCGGCGCAGAAACAAGCTCTGGCTCGACTACTGGCAAAGCGGTTTCTATGGGAGAGGTCTCTGGTTCTGGTTCTGGTTCTAATTCAAGCGCGGGTTCAATTGCAGTTTGTGATACGGATACTTGTTCAGCTACCGGCGTGGGTTCTGGCTCTGCTGCCAGTTCCTGTTGCGCAGGAACGTCTGGCAAATCTGTGTCGGGATTTGAGACCGGTTGGATGTCTAAAACTGCTTGCTGTTCATTTTCTTCCGTTTTTTGCATCTAACGTTGCCTTTTTGTCGCTGATTTATCGCTGAATAGTCTGGTAAGTCGCTTCCGCATCATAGCGCCTGTTTATCCGGCGCATCAAGCGCGGCAGACTGATGGCGTTGCCCGCAGGCCGGACAAGCCGGATCCCTTGGCAAACGCAGTTCGCGCCACAAACTGCCGAACGCGTCAAATAACAATAATCTGCCACAAAGATCCTGTCCGAGACCGGTCAGCAGCTTGATTGCTTCCAATGCCTGCATGCTTCCGATAACACCGACCAACGGCGCAAGCACACCGTTGCGGGCACAGCTCATCTGCTCATCGTCGCCCGCACGGTAAAGACATTGATAACACGGGCTATGCGCCCTGCGGGAGTCAAATACAGCGACCTGCCCTTCCAGCCTTATAGCCGCTCCAGAGACCAGCGGAACACCGGCATTAACACAAGCTTGATTGATAACAAACCGCGTATTGAAGTTGTCACAAGCATCAACAACCAGGTCCACACCACCCGCCAGCAGTTTTGCCAGCGAAGATTCATCCAGCCGCTGCTGCATCCCCGTAATGCGAATATCGTGATTAAGCGCGCTCAGGGTCGCTGCGGCTGACTCAACTTTGCTGATGCCCACGGCTTGTTCAGTATGTACGATTTGACGCTGCAGATTACTAAGGTCAACCAGGTCATCATCAACCAGAATCAAGTGTCCAACACCAGCCGCTGCAAGATACATCGACACCGGACTGCCCAGACCTCCCAATCCAACAATAAGCACTGTTGCCGACAACAAACGCTGTTGCCCTTCGATATCAAAGGCCGGCAACATAATCTGCCTGCTGTAGCGCAGCAGTTGTTTGTCATTCATGGTCAGCAACCTCTGGCTTTTTTCCCATGGTAACTCTGTCCTGACTACCAAGATCCCGTATGGTCCTGATTGTGTTGAACCCCGAAACCTGCAGCATCTGGCGCACTGCTGCGCCTTGATTAAAACCATGCTCCAACAACACCCAACCCCCGTCTCTCAGATTTAAAAAGGCCTGGGTGCTGAGCGTGCGCAGATCACTGAGGCCGTTGTCGGCTGCCCGCAGCGCTGCCCGTGGTTCAAAGCGTAAATCTCCCGCTGTCAGGTGCGGATCGTCAGCATCGATGTACGGCGGATTGCTGACCAAAATGTGCGGCTGTAACGCCTCTGGCAAGGCACTACACCAGTCTCCTTTGAAAAATTCGACGTGATCCAGTTGATTCAACCGCGCATTTTTGCGCGCAACCGTCAAGGCTGCGTCACTGGAATCAACAGCGATGATGCGCCAATCCGGTCGCTCACTCGCGATCGCCAGGGCGATGGCTCCGCTGCCGGTTCCGAGATCAGCGACCACTCTGAACTGGTCATTGCCAGCCAGGGCCAGCACCTGTTCTACCAGCAGTTCAGTGTCGGCTCTTGGAATCAGCACATCCGTTGTCACGCAAAGATCCAGTTTCCAGAAACCGCGTGTACCGGTGATATAAGCGACCGGCTCGCCGATCTTGCGACGCGCCACAACCTGCTGATACTGCTCACATTGCGCCGGTGACAGCAGTAATTCGGCGTGTGTCAGCAGGCGTGTGCGTCTGCAATCAAGCACATGCATCATTAACCACTCGGCGTCAACGCGGGGAGCATCTAGCGCCTGCAACTCATCAAGCGCCCAATCGATTGCTTGCTGCAGCGTCTGCGACATCAACTCAGGCCGCCAGTTCAGCGAGCTGATCAGCCTGGTATTCCTGAATCAGCGGTTGAATCACTGCGTCAAGCTCGCCTTCCATGACCTCATCAAGCTTGTAGATGGTCAGGTTGATACGATGATCAGTAACACGTCCCTGCGGGTAATTATAGGTTCGGATTCTTTCAGAGCGGTCACCTGAACCAACCAGAAGCCTTCGTGCATCAGACTGTTGCTTATCCGCTGCTGCCTGCTGCATATCGTTCAGTCGGGCATGAAGCAGTGACATAGCGCGTGCCCGGTTCTTGTGCTGGGAGCGCTCTTCCTGGCACTCAACCACTAACCCGCTCGGAATGTGCACAATTCGAATCGCGGAATCCGTCTTGTTGATGTGCTGCCCTCCAGCACCGCTGGCTCTGAACGTGTCTACGCGTAAATCCGCTTTATTGATTTCAATCTCTGCCAGCTCGTCCGAGGCAGGCAGGATAGCAACCGTGCATGCAGAGGTATGGATACGTCCCTGAGTCTCAGTATCAGGCACACGCTGTACCCGATGCGCACCGGATTCGAATTTGAGTTGCCCGAATACCTGGCGGCCTTCAACGCGGGTGATGATCTCTTTATAACCACCATGCTCGCCGGGACGCTCGCTGATTACCTCAAGACGCCAGCCTTGGTGCTCAGCGTATCTCGAGTACATGCGAAACAGATCGCCGGCAAAAATTGCTGCCTCATCGCCACCAGTGCCCGCTCGGATCTCCAGAAACACATTCATGCTGTCCTTTTCATCTTTGGGCAGCAACAATTTCTGCAGAGATAACTCGAGCGTCTCTAACTGGTCACGCAGTGATTTGTACTCTTCCTCGGCCATCTCACGCATGTCCGGATCGCTGTCCTTTAACATCTCCTGCGTCAGCGCGAAGTCTGCAGTTGCACCCAGGTAGCGTTTGAACTCCAGTACAATCGGCTCAAGATCGGAAAATTCGCGGGATAGATTCCGAAATTTTTCCTGATCCGAGATAGTCTCCGCATCACTGAGCATCGCTTCCAGCTCCTGGCAGCGGTCTGCCAGTAACTCAAGTTTCTGATGAATCGACTCTTTCATTCACTGTTCCCTGCAGGTTTGTGACCGGCACTGGCGGGTGTATCGTCGGGTTGAACGTTGGTTAACTCAAACAGCTCCTGTGTCAGGCGCACCAGATCGTCTCGCCCTTCTGCACTGGCTCTTTTCATTTGCACACTGGGCGCATGAATGAGTTTGTTAGTGATTGTTCGTGCCAGTGCTTCCAGCGCTTTGTCTGCCGGTACCCCTCGTTCCAGAGACTTGAGCGCTTTTTCCAGTTCGGTCTGGCGGATGGCATCGGCTTTTTCACGAAAAGCTTTGAGTGTGGCGACCGCGTTCAGCGCACGTAACTGACTCAGGTATTCTTCGACCCCACGCTCAATGATGGCACTGGCCTGCTGGGCCGCCAGTTCTCGGCTTTTGACGTTATCGTCAATCACATCTCGGATATCGTCAACGCTATATAGATAGGCATCGCTGATCTCACCCACTTCCGGTTCGATATCGCGCGGCACCGCCAGATCAACCAGTAACATGGGTTTATGGCGACGTTTTTTGATAGCGCGCTCAACTGCCCCTTTGCCGAGCAGCGGCAACTGGCTATTGGTTGACGACACCACAATATCGGCATAAATCAACTCATCGGGAATATCAGACAGCAACACGCCGCGAGCGCCAAATTTCTCCCCCAGTGTGACTGCGTTTTGCAGTGTACGGTTGGCAACAACAATGCTTTTTACACCCTTGTCCGTGAGGTGGCGCGCGACCAGTTCGATGGTATGCCCCGCACCGATCAGCAGTGCGTGCAAGGATCCGAGATTAGAGAATATCTGTTCAGCCAGTGTCACGGCTGCATACGCCACCGACACTGGGTTTTCGCCAATCGCTGTATCGGTGCGCACTTCTTTGGCGATTGAAAATGCATCCTGAAAAGCACGACCTAATTGCGCTTTGGCAACACCGAGTTCCTTGGCGACAGCGTAAGCAGATTTGATCTGACCAAGAATCTGCGGCTCCCCCAGAACCATCGAATCGAGTCCGCAGGCAACCCGCATCAGGTGCCGGATAACATCTTCGTGCCAGTGAAAATAACTGCAACCCTGCAACGCTGACTCGCTGATACCGTGGTATTGGCTGAGCCATCCCAACAACTTTTGCTGTGCGGCATTCACCAGTTCAGGATCAATAATGATGTTGGCATCTTCATCATCCGTCTGACCGGCACTAAAATCCAAGTCGATATACAGCTCGGTTCGATTACAGGTGGAAACGATCACAGCTTCACGCACATGCTCCAGGGTCACAACCTTGTGCATGGCATCCGCCATGGTTTCTGGCGGAAACGCAACCTGCTCGCGTAGCGCAACATTTGCCGTATTGTGATTGATGCCGAGCAGAACCAGCGCCATGAACCAGCCTTCAAACGTGACCAGAAGAGTCGGCTTCTTTGGAAGCCATATATAAAAAGTGCGCCATCTTACTAAAAACTGCGTGCGCTTGCCTGCACTTATATTTCAACGACACTTTGCTTAGAGTTATTATGCACGGCCAGCGGTCTCTGCTGTAGTCTTGCCATAGGACTGTTGTTACACTCCGGACGTGCCCAAGGCACCCTGAACTGGATACTATGAAAACTCTGCCCCTACGCTTGCTTGTTCTGCTCTCACCCGTGATGGTGGCCTGCTCCTCTGTTACTGCACCGGACATGAATGGTAGCCCTGAGCCATCCTCCGCGCAGGTGGTCACCGACTCTGAGATAAATGATGCCCTCCCTGCAGCAGAAGAAAAACCCATCGAATATGGCAATTTTACTCAGGCGCAACTTGAAACTGCCTTATTAAGCGAGTTTGGTGGCATGCGCGGGTATCTGCCCCAGGCTACGCAGGGATATTACGATCTGGCGATTGAAACCGGCGACATCAATATTATCCGCAGGGCATCTGAGTTTGTGGCAGCCAGTGGCAACACTGAAGCATTAAATGTGCTGGCCCAGTTATGGATCAGCAAGGACCCCATGGCACAGGATCCACATTTGATGCTGGGTTATCAGCTGATGGAGGATGGTCTCTTTGTACAGGCGCTTTCTCATCTGGATTCCGTGCTGGCGCTGGGGGGACAAGTGGACTTTACGGCGATGTCTGCCCGCACCTATACACTGGAGAATCGCCAGCGCGACGTCATCATCACTCAGCTTCAGGATACTGTGTCCAGGCATCCGGAGGAACAAACGCTGTATCTGGCGATTTCCCAGATGTACGACCAGAGCAGCCTTGGCGAACAGGCCGCGCAATGGCTGCAGGTCGGGCGCGATAAATTTGGTGACAATCCGCGCACCTTGCTGATAGAGGCGCAGCTGCTGCAGAACATGGGTCGCGCTGAGCAGGCAGAGGCTGTGCTGACAAGCGCAGTTGTGCAATTCCCGGATCATCGGCTGTTGCGTTACAGCCTTGCCCAGCTGCTGGTGCAGAACAACAAACTGGTTGAGGCTGCGCTGGAATTTGAGTACATCATGCAGCGAGAACCCATGGATTTTGAAACGCTGTACTCTCTGGTCTTGATCAATCTTGAGTTGGAGGAATACACCAAAGCTGAACCACGATTGAGGGAGCTGATCAGCGCAGGGCATCGCCTCAACGAAGCCAATTATTATCTGGCGATCATCCTCGAAGATCGCGATCAGATCGAAGAGGCTCTCGATCGATACCTGCAAATAGGTATCCAATCTAATGCCTTTCTGACTGCACAGCGCCAGATCATGAGATTGTTGATCCAGCTTGAACGCTTTAACGATGCTGAAAATCTCACTCGCCGGCTTGCTGACAGTGATCCTCGCTTGGCACCGTTGATCCCTGCTCTGGAGGCTGAGGCTTTGGCTAACGCCGATCACAACAGCCGCGCCCTCACAGTGCTTAATCAGGCGTTGACACGTTTCCCCGACGACATTGATCTGTTGTTTGCGCGTGCCCTCATCGCCGAGCGCTTTGATGATATGGCGATTATTGAACAGGATCTGCGCCGAATCATCGATCTTGAACCGCAAAATGGCAGGGCCCTGAACCATTTGGGTTATGCCATGACCTTGCGTACCGATCGTTTTGCAGAAGCAATGGAACTGATTGAACGGGCATTGGCAATCACTCCCGATGATCCGGCGATCATCGACAGCCTAGGGTGGGTGCAATACAAACTGGGCTTGCTGGAGGAATCGATTGCCAACCTGCGCAGAGCGTTCGAGCTGTTTCCCGATCATGAAGTAGCCGCCCATCTGGGTGAGGTGTTGTGGGTGAACGGCGAGCAAGACGAGGCAATGAGCGTCTGGGAAACCTCACTGCAATCATTCCCTGACAGTGAATTTGTTACTGAGGCCATGCAGCGCCTGATTCCCGCAGATGAAGAGGCGCAAGCCGCCGAACAGAGACAAAGCTCGTGAACAGACTGACCGAATCTCTTGCGCGGGCAAACATTATCCTGGGACTGAGCGGCATTCTGTTGTCCTGTGCTGGTGCCGCGCGCATGGACGCACCGGTGATTTCAGAATGGGATGCACGCAAAGCAGTGCTGGAATCATTATCCGACTGGGAATTTACCGGTAGTATCAATGTTCGGGACGCGGAAGAAGCCCACTCTTCACGCATACGCTGGCGCCAGAACAACGAGCTCTATCGCATCAATCTGTGGGGAACTTTCAATATTGGCGCGACTGAAGTCAATGGCAAACCCGGCGAAGTACGGATTGAGCAGGAAGGTGAAGAACCCATCATTACCGACACCCCGGAACAACTGCTCTACGACCGCATCGGCTATGAGCTGCCGGTGACTGAGCTGAACTTCTGGATAAAGGGTATTCCTGCTCCGGGCCCAAGTCAGGAGCTGAGTTTCGCTGATAATCAGCAGTTATTGAGCTTTGTTCAGGCAGGCTGGCGGGTGGATTATCTGGGCTATACCAATTTTGGCCAGCAGACGTTGCCAACGCGAATCCGTGTTCAGAAGCCGCCACTGCGACTTGATCTGATTCGCCTGAACTGGACTTTGCCCTCAACCGAGCCGCTCACCGAGTAAAACATGTCATTCAGCCATCTGACGCTGCCGGCTCCGGCCAAACTAAACCTGTTTCTGCACATCACGGGGCGTCGTGCTGACGGCTATCATCTGTTGCAGACGGTTTTTCAGTTGCTTGATTATGGCGATGAACTCAGATTCTCCCTCAGGGATGACAGCCAGATCACATTGAGCTGCAACTCCACCGAACTCGCCACAAATGACAATCTGGCGCTGCGAGCAGCTTATTTGCTACGCGAACATACCGGCGCAACCCAGGGCGCTGACATCGAACTGATCAAACGCATACCCACCGGCGCAGGGCTCGGCGGCGGCAGCTCCGACGCAGCAACTACGCTAGTCGCACTGAATACCTTGTGGCAGTGCCGGCTTGAACGTGACACGCTGGCAACGCTAGGATTACGCCTCGGTGCTGATATACCGGTTTTTGTACATGGCAGATCAGCATGGGCAGAAGGTGTGGGAGAGCTATTACAACCGGTCAATCTGCCCGCTCTTTATTACCTGGTTTTAAGCCCGGCATGCCACGTTTCCACTGCATCGATTTTTTCACATCAGCAGTTGACACGCGACACAAGGGCAATCAAAATGGCCGCCTTTCTGGCAGGGCAGTCCCAAAACGACTGTGAAAAGCTTGTCCGGACACTGTATCCCGAGGTTAATGCTGCGCTTGAATGGCTCAGTCAGTTTTCCAAACCGCGGATGACAGGAACGGGTTCAAGTGTATTCGCAACGTTTCATGATGAAGCATCTGCCAGAGACGTTTTACGGCAATTGCCAACCGATCAACAGGGTCCACTGCGTAACATCAGCGGGTTCGTCGCTAAAGGAATAAGCGAATCAGCGTTGATCAGTGTTGGTCACTATGGCGATTCGTAAATAGCAATATCGGTGGCTGAAGGTAACAAGAACTGCTTTTGTCAAAATCGCAGGTATCCAAGCCAAGACACAATAGCTTAGAATAGCGACGTTTTTTGGGGTGTCGCCAAGTTGGTAAGGCATCAGATTTTGATTCTGACATGCGTTGGTTCGAGTCCAGCCACCCCAGCCAAATTCTCGGATTCCCGGGGTCAGCCGTTTACACAAAGCATCATGTTTCCGATCAATGCCAGTGACCTAAACGAATGACCCGGGCGAGTAACACCATCAAACGACCACAGCATAAATTGACACAAGGCAGGCGCGGGTTTACACCCGTAAGCAAGTCTGAAGGTACTTTTCCCATGGCTAATAATCTGATGGTCTTCACCGGCAACGCTAACCCGCTGCTCGCAGAGAAAATTGCGCGATATATCGGCATACCTCTGGGTGATGCGCATATCGGCAAATTCAGTGATGGCGAAATTGCGGTCGAGATCAAGGAAAACGTCCGTGGCAAGGATGTCTTTATCATTCAGTCCACGTGCGCTCCAACCAATGACAGCCTGATGGAATTGCTGCTGACAGCCGATGCCATGCACCGCGCTTCCGCCAATCGCATCACTGCCGTGATCCCCTACTTCGGATATGCCCGTCAGGACCGCCGTGTTCGCTCATCGCGGGTGGCAATCAGTGCCAAAGTGGTTGCAGACATGATTTCAGCTGTGGGGGTGAATCGCGTACTGACCGTTGATTTGCACGCCGAGCAAATCCAGGGTTTTTTTAGCATACCCGTCGATAACGTTTATGGATCGCCAGTACTGACCGAAGATATCGTAAGACAAAATTATAAAAACCTGACTGTTGTGTCTCCTGACATTGGTGGTGTGGTTCGCGCCCGCGCAATCGCCAAACAACTTAATGTAGATCTGGCAATCATAGACAAGCGCCGCCCTCAGGCCAACGAAGCGCAGGTAATGCATATTATCGGTGAAGTGAAAGACCGCACCTGTCTTATCGTAGATGACATGGTTGATACCGCCGGCACCTTGTGTAAAGCCGCGGCTGCCCTGAAAGAACACGGAGCCACACAGGTGGTTGCCTATTGCACGCACCCGGTTTTGTCCGGTAAAGCCGCAGAAAACATTGCCAACTCCGTATTGGACTCACTTGTGGTGACCGATACCATTCCACTTAGCGAAGCCATTAAAAACTGCGCAAAAGTCCGTCAGTTGAGCATGGCACGACTACTGGCTGAATCCATTCGCCGCGTCAGCAATGAAGAATCTATCAGCGCCATGTTTGAAGGAACAGATGACTGATTTTTGACAGAGATAAACAGAACGCTGCTTATCTTTTTAACCACACGTTTATCAGACCGGTCGCAAGTCGGGTAAACGTTTTAAAACCGGAGAGACATTATGTCCAATGCTTTTGAACTGAATGCCAGTGCCAGAAACGACCTGGGGAAAGGTGCGAGCCGCCGCCTGCGTCGCCTGGCTGATCTCATACCAGCCATCATTTATGGCGGTGCATCTGCACCGGAATCCATTTCGATTCCACACAAAGACATCCTGAAAGCGACCTCTAACGAAGCGTTTTTCTCTCACATCATCACTCTGGTGATCGATGGAAAGCCGCAGCAGGTTGTGATCAAGGCTCTGCAGCGCCACCCTGCCAAACCGCGCATTATGCACGCTGACTTCCAGCGCGTTGACAGCACACATACAATTACTGTGAAAGTGCCTGTGCACCTGATCAATGAAGACAAGTGCAAAGGCGTCAAGATCGGCGGCGGCAGCATCCTGAAGACCATGTCTGAACTGGAAATCATTTGTCTGCCACAAGACTTACCGGAGTACCTGGAAATTGATATGACTGACATTGGTGTGGGCGAATCAGTACACATCTCTCAGATCAAGTTCCCGAAAGGCGTTTCAAGCGTTGACCTGGCTCACGGCCATGACTCTGACCACTCAGTGGTTGCGGTCCAGGCAGCACGTGGTGGCTCAGCTGAAGGCGCAGAAGCCTGATACTGAACCGGCATGAGCAATCATAAGCTCAAGCTGATTGTGGGCCTGGGAAACCCGGGCTCGCAATATCAATATAACCGACATAATGTCGGTGTGTGGTTTTTGGATGCAATCTGTCGCCAGTATGGTGATGGATTGCGTGCAGAGGCCCGATTTCACGGCGACTGCGGTCGCGTCTCGATTGAAGGTCAGGACATTCGCCTGCTGTTTCCCACCACTTTTATGAATCGTAGCGGGCAATCTGTTGCTGCACTGTGTCACTATTTCGACATCGAGCCAGAACATATGCTGGTTGCCTACGATGAAATTGATTTTCCTGTGGGGACGACAAAACTAAAAGCGGGTGGCGGACATGGCGGCCACAATGGCATGCGTGACATTATCAGCTCCTTGGGTGGTGCCAATAATTTTTACCGTTTGCGGATTGGTGTCGGACACCCTGGCGACAAGAATAAAGTTGCAAACTATGTGCTGAGTGATCCTGGCAAGGACGATAGCATTTCGATAGAACACGATATCGGGCAGGCGATGAAAGTGCTGCCACTGATGGCTAACGGGCAATGGAGTCAGGCGATGCTGCAGTTGCACAGCAACACCGCGCCCGATAAGCCAGGCGCTGACAAAAAACAGTCTTAAACAGGAATTTCACCCATGGGTTTTAAATGCGGTATTGTTGGCCTGCCCAACGTCGGTAAGTCCACGCTGTTCAATGCATTGACCAAAGCAGGTATCGCAGCAGAAAACTTCCCGTTCTGCACCATTGAGCCAAACTCCGGCATTGTGCCCATGCCTGATCCGCGCCTGAACGCGCTGGCAGATATTGTCAAACCCGAGCGCGTTGTCCCCACCACCATGGAATTCGTCGACATCGCCGGCCTCGTGGCGGGCGCCTCAAAAGGTGAAGGGCTGGGCAACAAGTTTCTTGCAAACATACGCGAGACCGACGCTATCGCCCACGTGGTGCGATGCTTTGAAGATGGCAACGTCATCCACGTTGCCAATAGCATCGATCCCAAGCGAGACATCGAGATCATCGACCTCGAACTGATCATGGCCGACCTTGAAAGCTGTGAAAAACAATTGCAGCGTGTGGCCCGCACCGCCAAGGGCGGCGACAAGGAATCCGTGGCGCAGAAAGAGCTGCTGGAAAAACTTATCCCGCACCTCAACGAAGGCAAAGCGGCACGCACCCTGCTGAAAGATCTGAGTGACGATGACAAGCGCCTGGCAAAGACCTTCCATCTACTGACCACCAAACCGGTGATGTACATCGCCAACGTGGCCGAAGACGGCTTCGAGAACAACCCGCTGCTGGACGTGGTGCAAGCCATCGCCGATGCAGAAGGCGCTATTGTCGTGCCGGTATGCAACAAGATTGAAGCCGAAATCGCCGAACTGGACGATCCGGAAGAAATGCAGATGTTCCTGGAAAGCATGGGCATGACCGAACCCGGCCTGAACCGCGTGATCCGTGCCGGTTACTCGCTGCTTAACCTGCAGACCTATTTTACCGCCGGCGTGAAGGAAGTGCGCGCGTGGACAGTCAAGGTGGGCGCTACTGCCCCGCAGTCGGCGGCCGCGATTCACACTGATTTTGAGAAAGGTTTTATCCGCGCTGAAGTCATCGCCTATGACGATTACATCCAGTACAAAGGTGAAGCCGGTACCAAGGAAGCAGGGAAATGGCGACTGGAAGGCAAGGAATACATCGTCAAGGATGGTGATGTGATGCACTTCCGGTTTAACGTTTGAGTAAGACAGTCCGGCTCGGTGATACTTTTTCAGGCAAGTTCCAATCTTGACAAGTTCCGCTCAGTTAGACAGAATGCGCGCCTTGCGATGGCTACGTAGCTCAGCTGGTTAGAGCACAGCACTCATAATGCTGGGGTCAGTGGTTCAAGTCCACTCGTAGCTACCACCTCTTTCCCACCTGCCCTTTTGACCTGCCTTTTTTATCTTGACCAGGCCCACACTATGACTGAGGGTACAGAGAGCAGCAAACCATCCCGGCCAGCAAAAAAGTCCGGCAGCGGTTTTCTCGGAAATCTTGCGTTTAATATCATCATACCGGTTGTGATTCTGACGCGCTTCAGCGGCGACGACAGCCTTGGCCCTGCATGGAGCATTGTGCTGGCGCTAAGTTTCCCAATTGGTTACGGTCTGTGGGATCTGAAAGATACAGGCAAGATCAACCCGTTCTCAGTGCTGGGTATCGTGAGTGTCATGCTCACTGGCGGCATCAGCCTGCTGGAACTCGATCCGCAGTACATCGCTATCAAAGAAGCCGCAATTCCCGGCATTATCGGATTGGCCGTGCTGGGCAGCCAATACACGCGTTTCCCGCTGGTTAAAACTCTGATCCTTAATGGCCAGGTCATCCGCGTCGATGATCTGTATGCAGCACTGGCGGCACGCGGCAATACAGCAGCGTTTGGGCAGCGTATGGCACAGGCGTCATATATAGTGGCTGCATCTTTTTTTATGTCTTCTATACTGAATTACATACTGGCCACTGTTATCCTGGTCAGCCCCCCCGGCACACCAGAGTACACCGCGGATCTCGGCCGCATGACGGCACTGAGTTATCCGGTTATTGCTATTCCCAGCATGATTGTGCTCATGATAGCAATGTGGTTTGTGTTCTCCAGCATTAAACGCCTTACAGGACATAGCCTGGAGTCATTTTTTGTAGACCAAGGCTAAGCACCCGGTTAAGCGTCCTCACTTGATCTGTATCACAACGAATGGTTACCAACCTCCCTACACTCGACTACAGAGTGTTTATCAGGTTATTGACCTTTCAGTAGATCAAGGAGCAATTTAAATGAAAAAATTCAGCAGCATGCTGTTGGCAGTTGGTTTTTGCGCAGCACTGCCCGTCTCTGCACAAACCATGATTGAAGGTGTCTATCTGTCATCGTCCGGTGAAAATGGCCGTGGTGGCTGCACCATGGAAGTTAAAAGCATGGGCAAATCCCCCAAATACGGCGATAACCTCTATGCACTGATCTCAACCGGAGAGGGTGCATGTGAATGGACAGCTGTTGGTTTGGCAAAGAACTACGGGATCAGTGCCGGCATGGTCAGCAGCGGCGGAATGAGTGGTTATGTCAGCGCCAAATGGCCTTTTGGTCCAGGAAGTGGGCGTGTAGAAATTGCCTCATTTGAGATTGATGGCAAACTGCTAAATACAGTGATGTTCTCCAAGGTCGATGCCAAATAAACAACCAGACATGCAGTTTCATCAGCCAAACTCAACGTGGAAATGTTACCAGATGGTCCATTTCCACCCTGATGCCTATTTGAGTGTTTTGACCATGTGCGTGATGGCTGGGCACCAGGCTTAAGACGCGAGCCCCGCTTTCCAATTCCAATGTGTACAAAAACTGTGATCCGCGGAAGGCCTTGTCGATGACTTTGGCAGTGGCCGGACTATGATCATCGTGAATCACATCGTCGGGACGGATCAGCACGGATACGCATTCTCCAACCACAAAAGCCAGTGGTTGATCCGTGTGTAATAGTCCCAGCTCGGTCTGCACATGCAAGTTGTCAACCACGGTTCCCGGCAAGAACACACCTTCTCCCACGAAGTCAGCCACATAGGCATTGGAGGGCTCGTGATACAACTCAAACGCAGGGCTCCATTGTTGCAGTGTGCCAGCACTCATCACCCCGATCTCGTCCGCCATTGCAAAAGCTTCATATTGATTATGACTGACAAGAATAGTAGTAATGCCGTCATTTTTCAGAACCAGGCGGATTTCACGGGCAATCTGTTCACGCAGCTCAACATCCAGACTGGCAAAAGGCTCATCTAACAACAGAATCCGCGGTTTGGGCGCCATCGCACGAGCAACCGCCACGCGCTGTTGTTGACCACCCGACAAACGATGCGGCCAGGCATCCAGCAGCTCTGTGATCCGCAGCATGGCAGCCAGTTCATCAACACGTTGTCGACGGGCTATGCTGCCAAGTGCAAGTAATCCAAATGCGATGTTGTCGCGCACATTCATGTGAGGGAACAGTGCATAGTCCTGGAACACCATACCCACCTGGCGTTTTTCTACCGGCAACTGCCACCCTGAATGGCTGATACATTCCCCAGCAATAAATATCTCACCGCCACTGACGGGTTCAAAACCCGCAATAGCCCGTAACAGCGTGGTTTTGCCACATCCGCTTGCCCCCAGCAGACAGCCGATGTCGCCCGCTTTCAGCGTCAGACTGATCTGGCGCACAATCGGCGTTTTCTCCAGTTCTACAGAGACATGTCTGAGTTCAAGTGCGTTTGTCATGACCGGGTCGGGATGCTGAGATAGAAAGGCTGATGATAATAACAGGAATGATACCGGCAACAACGATCATCAATGCTGACGCCGCCGCCTCGGTAAGCCGTTCCTGGTTGGCAAGCTCGTAGGTGCGAATAGCCAGGGTATTAAAATTAAAGGGACGCAGAATCAAGGTAGCCGGCAATTCTTTGAGTACATCAACAAACACCAACAATGCGGCTGTCAACAAACTGCCCTTTAACATAGGAATGTGAATGCGCCGCAGAATCTGCCAGGAACCCAGCCCCATGGAGCGACCGGCGTCATCCATACTCGGTTTAATTTTGCCCAATCCCGCCTCCACCGTATTCATGGCCACGGGCAAAAACCGCACGATGTAGGCAAATACCACCGCGATCAACGTGCCACTCAGCAACAAGCCGGTAGCAATGCCGAATTGCGCACGCATCCACGCATCCAGCGAATTGTCTAACCATGCAAAAGGAATCAGCACACCAACGGCTATCACCGTGCCGGGGACGGCATATCCAAGTCCTAGTACGCGTGTTGCGGTACGCATGGGCAAACCGGGCTGCAGACGCTTGGCATAAGTTATCAACATCCCCAGCATCAGCGCGATCAATGCAGCGGTAAATGCCAGGCGCAAACTATTAAACACCAACTGACTGAAGGCACTAAAATCAACCAACGCGTGTGTGTCCCAAGCCCACCAGGCTAACTGCAGCACCGGAATAAGAAACCCTAACAATACCGGCAGCAGGCAATACAGCAGCGCACCGGCCATTTTCCAGCTCTTCAGCCTAAGCCGGGGTAAGTGTGAGTAGCGGGTACTGGTGTGATGGTAACGCGCGCGGTTGCGGGACCACTGCTCGGCAATCACCAGCACCAGGATAAACAACATTAGCACAGCTGAAAGTTGCGCCGCTGCAGTTGCACTGCCCATCCCGAACCAGGTACGAAAGATTCCAGCAGTGAAGGTGGAGATACCGAAGTACTGGACGGTACCATAGTCAGCCAGTGTCTCCATCAGCACCAACGCCAGACCGGCGATAATTGCAGGCCGCGCCAGTGGCACAGCAACGCGGGTAAACGCGTGCCAGGGACTTGACCCCAAAGTGCGCGAGACTTCCAGAACACATACGGACTGCTCCAGAAACGCCATACGCGACAATAAGTAGACATACGGGTACAGAACCAGTGACAACATGGTAATGGCGCCACCCGTCGAGCGTATTTGCGGGAACCAATAGTCACCAAAGCGTAGGTCAAAAGTGTCGCGGATAAAACCCTGCACAGGACCTGCCACATCGAGCATTCCGGTATAGGTATAGGCAATGATGTAGGCAGGCATGGCCAAGGGCAGCACTAGCGCCCATTCCAGCCAACGGCTGCCGGGGAAGCGTGTCATGGTTACTAACCACGCAGGTGCGACGCCCAGCACCAGCACCATGAACCCAACACCCAACATCAATTGCAAAGACTGGAAAATGTATGACCACAGCAATGTGTCGACCAGATGCTGCCAGACACCATCACTGCTGTTAAAAACCGAGGAGAATACCGTCAGTACGGGGACACTCAGCAGCAGACACAACACAATCACGGCGAGCAATGAGCCATGTTTGCCCATGCGCGCCGTGATTGTTTGTAAAGAAAACTGCGTTAAGGATTGTGCCTTGTCTGTCAAACCTGTTCCTTTAACGCCAGCCAGCCCTGTCCATCAGGCGAACCGATTCGGCATTATGGGTACCCAGTTGTTCAAGAGCCAGTTCATCCGCTTTGAATTGGCCCCATCCCTGAAGAATTGCGCTGACCGGAACACCCGGACGCACCGGGAACTCATTATTGGTTTCTGCGTACCAGGTTTGAGCCTCGTCACTGACCAGATATTCCAGTAGTTGAACTGCCTCTGTCCGGTTGGGTGCGTGCGCTGTGAGGCCGACGCCGCTGATATTGATATGAGCGCCTCTGTCAGCCTGATTCGGCCAGAACACTGCCACTTTGGAGGCTTGCTCACGCTGCTCTTCATTGGTTGCGTTCATCATGCCAGCAAGGTAGTAGGTATTAACAATGGCCAACTGGCACTGGCCGATTGCAACCGCTGCTATCTGATCGCGGTCGCCGCCCTGTGGGTCCCGCGCAAAGTTGGCAACAAGCCCTCTTGCCCACTGTTCGGTGGCTTCCACACCGTGGTGACTGATCATGGCTGCGGTCATTGACTGGTTGTAGATGTTAGAGGAAGAGCGAACACAAATCTGGCCCCTCCACTTGGGATCCACCAGATCTTCGTAGGTTGACAGCTGAGCAGGATCAACACGGTCCTTGTCATAGACCACCACACGGGCGCGCAGTGATACACCGAACCACTGCCCCTCTGAATCGCGGTATTGCGCAGGTATCTGGCTTTCCAGCACATCAGAATCAACGGATTGCAGCAGACCCAACTCTTTGGCACGCAACAGTCGGCCTACGTCCACCGTCAACAACAGGTCAGCCGGAGAATTAGCACCTTCAAGCTCCAGACGGGTGGTCAGTTCATCTGCCCCAGCGGTGATCAGGTTAACGGTGATGCCTGTCGCCGCGGTAAACCGGTCGAGAAGCGGCTTGATCAGGTTCTCTTCGCGGCCAGAATACACATTGACTTCGGCAGCCTGTGCAGCTGCACTGACGAACAAACCGGCTGACAGCGCAGACACGGCAAACATAGACAACAGCAACTTTTTCATACCCGACTCCTGGTCCAAGGGAAAGCTCAGAACAGGGGGAATGATAATTACTCTCATTTATGTTTGCAATCAGTATTTGATTGACTCACTTGCGTCAGATCAAACTATTGACTGGCAGCATCTGCCTCCGCACGCCGCTCTCCCGCCAGAATTCCAGGCAATCCATAATTACCCTCGTGGCAGGCATACTCATAAATGCGAGAGTCACTGGCATTTAAACTCATCTCACCACGCCAGGTTTGTGTGTAGTAAACCGGATCGCTGACTTCGAATTCGTAATAAATCTGATCGGCTGACCAGCGAGTGAAACGTTCTATGATTTTGCCCTGATCCGACAATGGAATTTGCCCGCCGCCCGCCTGTTGCGGATGCAGGCTGACCGTTTCCACCACCAGAGTGTCTCCCTCCCACCAGGCGATTGAATCACCCAGCCATTGCTTAAGTTCGCGCGGACGGTGTTGCCCATCAATAGGAATGATCCGTGCGTCTTGATTCATCTCCACCATAATCATCAAATAATCTGCCGTCTGTACGATCTGGTAGTGATTGTTATACAGCACGTTGAGCATAGCCGGACCACCTGTGCCTCCAAAACCAATCAGACAACGCTCACCCAGTGAACGGCCTTCCGGGCCATCATTGCTGCTGAACAACTCACGGTATTCCCGGCGCAACGCCTGCCCCTGTTCTGAGTAAGGAATGCGACCGGTGTCGGGCTCAACCACCCAAGAGGTCCGGTACTCGCCTTTAACCCGCCCAAAACTGGTGCCAGGATCAATCCAGAATGCGTTATAACCACGCCCCATACCCAGATCAGATCCATCCAGCAATTCGCCCTGTTGCAGATTGTCATCGGTGGCCAGACGCACATTCTGCGGGTGCTGAGCGGTAACACTTTCAAGCTCTTCCGGCGGAATCACCAACGATGGGTATTGCGGGGAGCGCTGCAGATCGGTGATCGATGCATTGCTCCAGATGCCTTGAAAGTCAGGCTTGCCATCGGGCGTGCGCGGAGGCTGATAGCCTGGCTCTTGGGCCAGCGCGGTCAAAGGAGCACCAAGAATCCCGAGCGCCAGGACAAGTGAGGGGAGCATGCTCTGGGCATACAGACGGCGCATGCCGATCAAGTTGCCCGATCCTGAATGAGTGTGTACTTTGCCGGCAACGCTTCTCATGACCCTGAATCCTCTTTATTAATTATTGTTTTGGAGCACGCGGAAAACTAAACCACTGCGACATCTTTATCAAGTCGCACCCACTGCCAGACTTAAAATTACAAATGCGACCATACGACTGATAGCGCACCATGAACAGCGGTTGATGCCCTGCAACCCATGCGCGTATCATGAGTCGGCATAACTCGTTACCCAGACAGATTTTTTGTATCGTGTTTCACTTCAGGAATCCAGAACATGTTGGTAAGTCGGTTCGTATTGCGCGCGTTTTGTCTCACATTGGCAACCTCCGTCGGGCTTGTCGGATGTACGCAGGAATCACCGGAGCCGACTGCAGCAACAGAAGCAGAGGCATCCATCTATAACCTGACCATGGATACCACCGAATTTATGGCGCATGTGCTGGAGCCAATGGCTGATGTGTTATGGAAATCTGCCGGCTGGATTCTGGATGAAAACGAAGGCTATTACGAACTGTATCCCACCGATGACGAGAGCTGGCTGAATGTTCATAACCATGGCGCCATGATTGTAGAAGCAGGCAACTTGATGTTGTTACCCGGCCGAACTCAGGATGGCGCATGGACAACCTATGCGCAAGCAACCAGTGAGGTCGGCCTCCGGATCATGAGCGCAGCTGACGCACAGAATAATGAGGATCTGTTTCAGGCGGGCGCACAGCTTTACAGTGTCTGCACAGCCTGTCATCAAGCGTACAATCCTGAAATCCTGACACGATTTACACCCGGCGGCCTGACTGAGTAATCGTTCAGACTGTCCGAACGGAGAGAAAAATCATGTTGAACCGTCAACAAATGTTGCATGGCGCTTTGTGCGTGACGTCACTGCTGCCTGTGACGGCCATTGCTCATAGTATTGCTGGCGGCGATGCTAACTTTGTGACCTCCAATGCCGGTGCCGCCGTAGGACCATTCATCTATCTTGGTGCCAAACACATGGTCACCGGATATGATCATTTGCTGTTTCTGGCCGGCGTTGTGTTTTTTTTGAGCAGACCCTGGCACATTGTGCAGTATGTTTCGCTGTTTGCACTGGGGCACAGCCTGACGCTTTTAGCAGGAGTGCTGACCAATATCAGCATTAACGCCTACCTGATTGATGCCATTATTGGATTGTCGGTAGTGTACAAAGCCCTTGAAAACATGGGCGCGTTTAACTCGCTGGGACGATGGCGCCCAGATACGCGCTGGGCAGTTTTTGTATTCGGCTTGTTCCACGGACTTGGATTATCGGCTAGTCTGCAGGAATTGAATTTGCATCCTGACGGTCTCCTGATCAACCTGATCAGCTTCAATGTGGGTGTTGAGCTGGGTCAGTTAACCGCACTCAGTATGATCGTCATCGGCTTCAGCCTGTGGCGCCGCCATCCCGGTTTTCAGAGCATGGCCTTTACCAGCAATGCCGTACTTATGATGGCTGGTTTCACGCTGATGATGTATCAGTTGACCGCCTGGCTTTTAAACGCCTGACATAAGGAAGCCCTGCGGACGCACACAGATCACTTGATGGAGGCTAATGATGAGCGAAGAACAGAATCCCGCAAACAATCAACGTAACCTGGCAGTCGCCATCAGCGCAGCGCTGGTTGCAGGAGCGGCAATTTTTACCGCAATCATTCTGCCAGCAGAATTCGGCAGAGATCCGCTGGGAACCGGAAGCTTATTGGGTTTAAGCGGCATGACACAAACCACCGCGGACGCTTTGCACCCGCAGCTGGAATTTCATAAGAACGATGAAGTCGAGTTTCTACTAGAGCCGTTCCAGTCACTTGAGTACAAGTATCTAATGGATATGGGTCAGGCCATTGTGTTCAGCTGGTCTGCGGATGGTGAACTGTATGTTGATCTGCACGCCGAAAACCTAACCGTCGAGGATGCAGAGGAGACCTATCTGCAGGGCGTCGTCTCCCAACAAATGGGCGTTTACGAAGCCGCCTTTAATGGCATGCACGGTTGGTTCTGGGAAAACCGCGGCTTTGAGACCGTTACTCTACGACTGAAAACATCAGGTTTCTTTGTGAATACCACGGAATATCGGGGCGGTGGCACCAGCGACCGATCCCCCCCGCCCGTCTTGTAAGGCATGCGGTTTACCGAGTTGCCATGTGGCAATTCTCACAGGACTCATATAAAGCATTGTTCAGTTCTTCCAGCGCGGCCAGATCTTTGGTCTGCGCCGCCTTGTAAGCAGCCACCGCCGCATTGCGCATCAACAGGCTGTCACGCACCCATTGTTCCTGAGCTTGGACATAACCTGGAATTAACAAGAGATTGGCAGACTCAGCAAGCATCAAGGTCTGACTCTCCAGTCGTCGCCAGTCCTCACCTGTTTGTGGCGGGGTCCGTGCGACATAAAAAACAGCATCTGAGCTTGGCTGCACAATGCGGGTCATCAACTCCGACAGGTTTGTTGTTGCCTGCGGCGAGGCTGAGTCTGAGTCTGCGGCTGATACCAGTGTCGTAGCCATCACGACTCCTAGCACAACAGCAATCCCAAATGATGGGGATCTCCGAATGACTGTTAACACCCTTGCAACGGAAAGACTGCTTTGATTGACCATAGTGCCCTCTGATTTAAACAAACAGGTTTAAATCCTTAAAAGTTACCACATAAAAAAAGCGCCTGATTGACCATGATCAACCAAGCGCTTTTTTATAGATCGGGTTTAAAAATACTCCTCAGGCCTCTGCCAACGCAAGAAACCTGATCAGGTATTAGTTGGCATCCGTATCAGCACCATCTTCTGGCGCGCCGATACCTGATGAACCCATAAACAGTTTGCGACCGTCCGGGAAAGTAATATCTCGGCCGTTTGCACGACAAGCTGGTGTACACAGACGGTCTTTGCTCTGGTAACCGGTTACAACAATCTCGGTACCAATTTCAAGAGAACCCCGGTTGATACCACGACGCAGCAATGTGTTGGGTGTACCACCTTCTGCCATCCAGATCTGCTCTGAGCCATCTTCGTTGGTGTGACGTAGGTGAATCCAGGAGTGCGGGTTAATCCACTCTACACGTGTGATCGGTCCACGCAATGCGACTGGCAGGTTGGCATCAAACTCAGCGGAAAACGCGTGGTGAGCGGTTGCCGGTGATTGCATTCCTATGGCAGCGATGCCACCTACCACTGCGACTGCAGCTACAAGCAATTTCATTTTCATACAATTTCCCCTGTTCAATTAGCTATTCTGAGTACGATTCTACACCAGGTATCAGGCCTCAACCAACGCGGAT
Organism: Rhodoferax sp. OV413; assembly: GCA_943330915.2. GTDB lineage: Bacteria > Pseudomonadota > Gammaproteobacteria > Pseudomonadales > Pseudohongiellaceae > Pseudohongiella. Next base: position 50,716 of record CALQJO020000002.1, read on the forward strand.
TTGGTCTGCCTGACGACCATCACCGTTGTCTTGTCTCATTATTCGGTGTCAGCCTTAACATTGTCTTAACGTAGCGGACTTATCCTGTCACGGAGAACCAGATGCAGGCCTGCTGCGCCAGCGCACATGTCTTTGACCAGCCGCCTTCAAACGTCTCTTGTTTTATACATCCTTACTACTGCAACTGCCCTGCTGCAAGAGTGTGTGCAGCATCTTTCACACATTCTGTGGATTTGCTGATCCGTCATAAGTTTTGATCAACAAACCCCAACCGTGTGAAAGTTTTCAGAACGGCATTGTCATTCCTTCAAGCGGCTGTCCCTTACGGAAGCGACCAAACAGCAGTTCTTCCACGAACTCTACGCACTTGAATTGGGGCAGTTCGAAGTCTTTTTCAAGTCTTCGGTACAAAGGCATGCTGATGGTCCATGGCTCAGTATAGAGCTGTGGATCAACAATCGTTGCTGTATATTCAATGGTGTTCTTGTCGATCATGGTGTAACGCTCAGTGACCTTGGACTCCCATGAGCGATAGTTACCAGCACGGTCATACCAGGACTGGTCAATCAGACCGCTGACTTCAACAACAAATGTGTCACCATCCCAAGTACCGTGTGACTGGCCCATCCAGGAATCGATAGGAGCTTCGCCCGGATCTTCCAGATAAATGTTGCGCACCGCGCCTGCAAATGAGTAAGCAATAAAAAATGCACTGTTGCTCTGGAATATCTGCAAAGGATGCGGCATGTACGTTGCGCGAGGCACGCCTGGCATAAAACATTTTACTTCAGGATCACGTTCCAGCCACATCTCGCGATTCTCATCACGGCGCGCAAGCGCTTCCGGCTTGTAAGGAATGTATCCGTTATTGGTGGTGATTACACCCTGACTGGCTGGCACAGCACCCACAGCACCAAAGGCTACAACCTGAGGAGCCGGAACCGGCACAAAGTCACCCGGAACCATAGCAAACGCAGACTTTGGTGCCGCTGGTTCCAGATTGTTATTGGCTGTTGTCAATACCTGCCAGATTCCGTTTAAGTCCGGCTTGCCATCAGGCGTTCTTGGAATCGCGGCAGCAGTAACTGACTGAGCTTCTGCGCCGGGCGCTGCCATGCTGCTGGTAGATGTTTGAGTGTCGCTGGGTGAGCAGGCCATGACGCCGAGTGTCGTCAAAGCAGTTATTAGTGTTAGTTTTCTGAACCCGTTTGGCATGTTGTTATGCACCTCCCCTTGTTGTCTGGCGATATAAACACTTCATTTTTTAAGTGTCAAGCCCATTAAGGCTGGCCGCTCGCCGGGAAGGCTGTCGAACGCGAGCGGCCGTTGCAGATTTACTTTTTTGTCGCGGTGAAATTGCCCTGACCCAGATCACCTAGGCTCAGCGTTCCTTTCAAGGTGCCGTCAGACTGCAGCTGCCCAACATATACAATCGCGCCCATATCCGTGGTTAGCGCGAACTCGAATGCGTTACCTTCAGCCTTGCCGGTAAAATCAGAGTTGCCCAACTGGCCGGTGTATTTGCCAGTAATGCCGCCATCAGCAGCCTGCTGCATCACAACGCCAGCATTACCTGAGCCTGCACCGGGAATCTCAACTGCAAAATTCCAGTCACCGCTGACATCTGCAAAAGACAATTGAGCAAACAACAAAGCAGAACCCGCGATCAATAAACTTTTCTTAAACATTTTAATCCCTTGTCACAACGTGACCTTGTATAAACGTGAGTAAAAAGGTAACAGACTTTCCGGCAAACGTGTTGTTAAGAGGCCATAGTTCAGCGCGTAGCACCGTCAGATCGTCGCACAAGGCAGATTTTTAGCGCCTTTAGCGCGGTGGATCTGCGCGATGGGTGCTCGATCCATTCACCCGGAACCAGCCGGCAATGCTGTAGCGGTCGCACAAGGCAGGGGCAACCTCATGAGGCACTTCTTCACTCAGAAATAAAACAACTGTGCCGTAATGTGGTTGAACAATGGCGACCGGATCTGCCGACGAATCCTCATAGATCAGCAGTTCACCCCCGTCCGCGTCTTGCCAGCCCGGATTCAGATAAGCGACCAGTGATACCAACCGGTCAGCGCCAAGCCCGGAATTATTTTGTTTAAAAGCATCCACATGTTTCTTGTAAAAAGCGCCCGGGGCATAGTGGGCAAAGTGCGACTCAAACGAGAACAAACCCATAAACAGGCGTTGATTAAGATACATCTGCAAACGGGAGCACCAAGCTAACCACTCGCGCTCCGCCTCAGTCACACCTTCTATCCACGAGATCTGATCACGCCGCACCCACTCATCGAGCTTATGACCGGCACGGCGACCAATGCCTGCCGCCGCAAAGTCGGTCTGATTCATCTCTCTGACCTGAGCCGACAAGGCTGCTGATAATGCCGGCGGCAAAGCGCTTTCAATTACCACGAAGGCGTGTTGTTGCAGCACCCGTACACACTGTTCAAAACAAACTTGTTCATCGCTGGCCGCGCTGGTCTGATCAATCACCGTCAGATTACTCCATGCTGTGTTTCATGACCTGATCAAGGTACGTGCTGGTACGCGTCATTTCGTAGCGGCGGAACTTGATACGCGGATGCAGCTCCCGCATGCGAGAACACAACAGACCGTGCGCCGAGTGCAATTGGGCATCGGTGATGATGCCATTAATGTCGCAGTCCCGTGCAAGCTTGAGCAGTCGATCAAAATTCACAATAAAATTTTCCGTGTGGGTTACTCGAATCTGGGTGCCATAAAACAACGGCATCAATTCTTCGCCCCGACCAGCCAGCATGAGAAATCGACGTGAAAAAATTTCAAAGTCACCCGTAGCGAACTGGTGCCACATTTCCGCGAAATCGGCGTCGTTGATGGAACCGTCACCTTGCACTCCTTTGCTCGACAATAGCAACAGGCCGGTAATACCACCGAGCTGCCGGCGGGTGTTATCTGCGATTTTGAAAAACGTTTCCTGGCGCGCGTTACGCTCGTTTGCAGCTAACGCTTCAGCCTGTCGCGCTGACACAATGTTGCTGTGGTAGAGCTCGCGGTTATTCTGCGCCAATATCGTCTGCTGGATAAACAAACCTATCACCAGCCAAAGAAACGCCAACGGCGCAAAAGCGCCTTCGAGAAAGTTACCCAACTCTGCTATCGGCAAATCAATAAAACTGGCCCAGCCGACAGTGCCCGAAATATACAATGCCCCCGCACACAGCCACAGAAATGTCACTGCCAGGCCGAGCTGTATACGCCAGTCCTGACGATAGAAGTGCTTGACCTCCAGCTTTGGCGACAAAAAAGCGCTTGGATCATTTAACCGTTGATCTTGCCTGGTCTTGTCATGTTCCTGCTGACTGATGGTCATTTTATTATTCATTTATCCCCCTAAAATGCAGGAGCCAGCATACTGCGCGCGTTATTGACGGGTCAACGCCAGCACTGATTGAATTGCCTTGCTTGCGCGAACAGCCGATAATTCCCCCCTTGCATCAGAGGTCACACAAACATGTCAGAAATCACGAAGGCGCCCGCGTTTGAAGAAACACTTGCCCAACTTGAAGCACTGGTCAGCCGTATGGAAGATGGACAGCTCAGTCTGGAAGAAGCACTCAGCGCCTTTGAAACCGGTATCAAATTGACACGTGAGTGTCAGCAATCCTTGCAACAGGCGGAACTCAAGGTGCAGATGTTAACGCGGGCCGATGGCGAGCCCACCACTTTTCCAGTTTCAGGCGCACGCAACGGCGCAGCGGCCAACACACCTGACACACCCGGAGTCTGCGCAGATTGACTTTGCAAACCGATCAAGATCAATTGACTGTATTTCTGTCTGATTGCCGTCAACGCTGTGAGAGCCAGATGCAAGCGCGGCTGAGCGGACTGACAGCCATGCCGGATCGCTTGGTTGACGCGATGCGCTACAGCAGCCTGCTTGGCGGCAAACGGATTCGCCCATGTCTGGTGTATGCCAGTGCCCGAGCACTTGGCGCTGCGCCAGAGCATGCTGATGCAGCAGCAACCGCAGTTGAATTTATCCATTGTTACTCGTTGATACATGATGACTTGCCTGCCATGGACAATGACGATCTGCGCCGCGGCAAACCCACTTTGCACCGAGCCTTTGACGAAGCCACTGCCATACTTGCCGGTGATGCGCTACAAAGTCTGGCGTTTCAGGTGCTGGCGGAAAATCCCCTCATCGCACCCGATGTAAGATTGCAGATGTTGGCCTTGCTGGCTCGCGCGGCTGGCAGCGATGGCATGATTGCAGGCCAAAGCATCGATCTTGAAGCGGTGGGACAACATCTAACGCTTGCTCAACTGGAAAACATGCACAACCTCAAGACGGGGGCTTTGATTCAGGCCAGCGTTGAACTCGGCGCACTAAGTGCACATTGCCGCGACACCGCCGTGCTTGAAGCCCTGCGCGAATACGCGCGCTGCATTGGACTCGCATTTCAGGTTCAGGATGACATTCTGGATGTGGTGAGCGACACCAAAATTCTTGGAAAACCACAAGGCTCCGATATTGCGCGCAACAAACCCACGTACGTCAGCCTGCTCGGGCTTGCCGGCGCACGCACCAAGGCTGACAGCCTGATTGCCCGCGCTCATCAGTCGCTGCTCAATCTGGATGCCGACACGACACTGCTACGCGATCTGGCCACCTACATAACTGCCCGTCAACATTAACGCCGGGCCTCTGTTCAGGAAACCACCGTTTGACGTACTCCATGCGATTGATTAACGTAGCCCCTTCGCAAAAATCACCGGTAACCGCCTGTCTCAGGCAGGCAGCGACTGATCAGGCACACACGCCATGTTAAATGAAATTCCTCTGACAAGGCCCGACACGCCGCTGCTGGATCAGGTCAACAGCCCAGCCGACCTGCGCACCATGGATCCGACTGTTTTCCCGGCTCTGGCACGGGAACTGCGCAACTTTCTGCTCTACTCCGTAGGCCAGACCGGGGGGCATTTTGGGGCGGGTCTTGGTGTGGTCGAGCTGACCATTGCGCTTCACTACGTCTTCAATACCCCTGACGACCGGTTGGTGTGGGATGTTGGTCACCAGACTTACCCGCACAAAATACTGACCGGACGGCGCGAACGTATGCTGAGCATGCGCCAGCCGGGGGGCCTGGCTGCCTTCCCAAGCCGTGACGAAAGTGAATTTGACACCTTCGGCGTTGGCCATTCCAGCACCTCCATCAGCGCGGCACTGGGCATGATGGCTGCTGCCCGCCAACAGCAAAAAGACCGCTATGTGGTGGCCGTGATCGGTGACGGCGCGATGACCGCCGGCATGGCGTTTGAGGCACTCAACCACGCAGGGGAGCTGGACGACAATGTGCTGGTGATACTGAACGACAACAACATGTCGATTTCACATAACGTCGGCGGGCTGTCCAGTTACTTTGCGCGCATGTGGGCCAGCAAACCGTACAACTTTATCCGCTCTGGCAGCAAAAAAATGCTATCCAGAATCCCGCCGGCACTCAAAGCTGCCCATCGCGCTGAAGAGTATATGAAGGGAATGGTGTCACCTGGCACCTTGTTCGAAGAAATTGGCTTCAACTATATTGGCTTGGTTGATGGCCATGATATCGGTCGCTTGATTGAAGTACTCGGCAATATCCGGGAACTGCGCGGCCCGCAGCTGCTCCACATCGTGACGCAGAAAGGTAAGGGGTACACCGCATCCGAAAACGATCCGTTTGGTATGCATGCGCTGACCAAAATCGAAGTCAAACCGCGCAAACCGCAGGATGTAAAACCGGCAACACCCACCTACTCTGCAGTGTTTGGTGAATGGCTGATTGACATGGCAGCGCTGGACGAGCGCCTGATTGCCATCACTCCGGCCATGAGTTCGGGGTCAGGCATGGACAGTTTCGCAGAACAGTTTCCCGAGCGATTTTATGATGTCGCTATCGCTGAACAGCATGCAGTGACGTTTGCAGCCGGCATGGCCTGTGACGGCGCCAAACCCGTGGTTGCAATCTACTCAACCTTCCTGCAACGCGCCTATGATCAGTTGATCCACGACGTCGCATTGCAGAATCTGGATGTGCTGTTCGCCATTGACCGCGCAGGCCTGGTTGGTGAAGATGGTCCCACTCACGCGGGCAGCTTTGATCTGAGTTTTCTGCGCTGTATTCCTAACATGTTAATCATGGCACCCAGCGACGAGAATGAATGCCGTCAGATGTTATACACAGGCCATCAGTATACCGGGCCTGCTGCAGTGCGTTACCCGCGTGGCAAAGGCCCGGGCGCTGCGATTGACAAACAGATGAGCGCGCTGCCGATAGGGCGCGGTGTCATTAAACGGCAGGGTCACGATGTGGCGATACTGGGCTTCGGCAGTCTTGTAAACACCGCAATCGCAGCCGCTGAAGTGCTGGATGCGACCGTTGCCGATATGCGTTTTATCAAACCACTGGACACTGAGCTGATCAAAGAACTTACCCGACACCACTCCCTGTTAGTCACCATTGAGGAGAACGCTGTGGCCGGTGGCGCAGGTTCCGCCGTAAATGAATGGCTGTTGCAGAACGACTATCAGATTCCCGTGCTAAATCTGGGCCTTCCGGATTTGTTTATGGCACATGGCCGTGTGCCTGAAATGCTGGCGGGCGTTGGACTGGATCGCGATGGCATTGTAGACGCTGTCCGCCAGAAACTGACACGCTGTAACCTTCATCCTCGATCGGGCAGCTTCCCCGCCGGTATCTGAATCAACCTTAATTGCACGCAGAGCTCAACTATGGAAACGCGCGAACAACGCAACGAACGACACAAAAAAGCCATGCAGCGCAAGAAGCAGCATGTGGATGAGCGAATCGCTGCGGCAGTCATTGATAAAGGCCTGCTGCTGGTACTGACCGGCAACGGCAAAGGCAAAAGTTCATCCGCATTTGGTATGGTGGCGCGCAGTGTGGGTCACGGCTTGCGCTGCGGAGTGGTGCAATTTATCAAAGGGCAATGGATCTGCGGCGAGCACCTGCTGTTTTCCTCACACCCGCTGGTGGAATTTTATGTGATGAACACCGGTTTTACCTGGGATACGCAGGACCGCGAAGGTGATATTGCCGCCGCTGAAAAAACCTGGGCGCACGCCGAGCAATTGCTGCGCAATCCTGAGGTCAAAGTGGTGGTACTTGATGAGTTAACCTACATGCTGACTTACGGTTACCTGGATCACACTAAGGTACTGGATGCATTAAAACAGCGCCCCGCCGATCAGCATGTGATTGTTACCGGCCGCAACGCTAACGACCAGTTGATCGCCATGGCGGACACGGTCAGTGAGATCAATGATGTCAAACACGCATTTAATGCTGGCGTGCGCGTCCAGACAGGTATCGACTATTAAGGCGAGCCTGCTGGCATTGCTGTTTGTCTGCTCATGGATGCCGGGCTTGTTGTCAGCTCAGAATCTGCCTGCTACCGATGCAGTGTTATCGGTGGTCGATGATACCGGCGTGGTAGTGACGCTGGCACACCCGGCAACACGCATCATCAGTCTGGCCCCGTCGATGACAGAGCTACTGTTCAGCCTGGGTGCCGGCGAGAGAATTCTGGGCGTCATGGATTACAGTGACTACCCGGCGCAGGCTCTGCAGATTCCCGTCGTCGGACGCTTTGACATGCTGGATATGGAGCAAATTGTTGCGCTGCAACCTGATCTGGTGGTGGCATGGCTGACAGGCAATCCGCGTAATGCCATCCAGCGCCTGAAGGATCTGGGCATCGCTGTATACACCGCAGAGCCCGACAGCATGTTAAGCATTTCCGAGCACCTGCTGCGACTGGGGGAACTGACCGGACAAGGCGGTCAGGCAGAAAATTTAAGTCAACAACTACTCTCACAACTCGCGACAATCGCGGCGAATGAGGATGCCAATCCACCGGTGCGGGTTTTTTACCAGGTCTGGCATTCGCCGATTATCAGTGTCGGCGGCACGGAACTGATTAACGACATGATCAACCGCTGTGGGGGCAGTAACATTTTTGCAGAGCTGCCGGTCGGGCCACGGGTCAATCTGGAAGACGTGCTGCTGCGAGACCCTGAAGTGATCATTGCCAGCGGCTCAGACCGGGAAAGCCCGGCATGGCTGAATGACTGGCTGCGATGGCCAGAGATGTCAGCCGTTCGCAACCAACACCTGTATGCCATTGAACCGGATCTGGTGCAGCGCCACAGCCTGCGGGCGCTACAAGGGTTGCAACAGATGTGTGAATTTATCGACCGAGCCCGGCCATAATCACTGCCTGAACAGATGCCCCATCTTGCGGCCCTTGACCTCAAGATAGTCCTCATTGTGCAGGTTGTGGCCAGCCTCAATGGGTACCCGTTCAACCACTTCAACACCCAGTTCGCTGAGGGCATCCACTTTCAGCGGGTTGTTGGTCATCAAACGAACCTGGCCGACACCAAAATGTTCGAATATCGGTTTGCACAGATCGTAGTCACGACCATCTGCAGCAAAACCTAGCTGCTCATTGGCCTCAACGGTATCAGCGCCCCGGTCCTGCAGAGAATAGGCGCGGACTTTGTTCAGTAACCCTATGCCCCGACCCTCCTGACGCAAATACAGAATCATACCGCGACCTTGTTCACTGATCTTTTTCATAGCAAAGTGCAATTGTGGTCCGCAATCACAGCGCATGCTGAACAAGGCATCGCCGGTCAGACACTCGGAGTGCAAGCGACACAACACCGGCTCGGGCAAACTCAGATCACCCATACCTAACACTATGTGTTCCTTACCTGTGACTGTATCCTCAAACCCGTGAATCATAAAATCGCCGAGCTCGGTAGGAAGCTTGGCACTGGCAACAAACCTTATACTCAATTGTTAAACCTCTTACAAAATCCAGACAGCCATCAGCTGGAGACAAATCCACGCCATGACACCAGCCAACACATCATCAATCATAATGCCAAAACCACCGTGCACGTGACGGTCAAACCAGCGAATAGGCCAGGGTTTGATGATGTCAAATACCCTGAACAATACAAAACCGGACAGCAACCAGAACAGACCGGGCGGCGCCAGAAACATGGTCAGCCAGAATCCGATAAATTCATCCCAGACAATCCCGCCGTGATCATGCACACCAATATCACGCGCGGTTTTACCGCAAATCCATACACCCAGCAAAAAACCTGACAACAGAAACACTGCATAGGCAAACGGGCTCATCGCCGGCAACACCAGATACAACAATAAGGCCGCCGCGGTGCCAAATGTTCCCGGCGCGCGCGGTGCAGCGCCACAGCCAAGTCCAAAGGCCAGAAAGTGAACCGGGTTGCGCCATACTGATGTCGGCGTTACCGCCATGATGTTCAAACCTGCCTTGATTCGGAAAAGTGATTGTAACCTTTCAGTGACAATGGGTGTTGTTGACCTGAAATTGTTTTTATACGAATTCCTTCACCGTTATCGATATACCCTATACGAGTGAAGCGAACGCCCAGACCTTTCATCGCTGCGATGGCAGCTTTTTCGTTAGCCACCGGCACCGTGACGCATAACTCATAGTCATCTCCACCGGTGAGAGCCAGCGCTACTTGCTCAGTCACCGGGATACATCGCTGAAAAGTGGGCGACATGGGCAAAGCACTCTCCTCAATCACTGCGCCGAGTGCCGGACTTGCGCTGGCCTTCAGGATATGTTGCAGATCTGAGGCCAGCCCGTCAGAAATGTCCAACGCCGCTGAAGCAAGCCCGCGCAAAGCGATACCAGAACCAATCCGCGCATCAGGCTGGTAAAACGCCTGTTGCAGAGCATCGATGTGCCGGGAATCCAGTGCAGAATGATCCAACCGGGCATCATCCAACAACCACCACAAGGCAGCAGCGCCATCGCCCAAATCACCAGTGACATAAACAACATCACCCGCCAACGCACCCGAGCGCAGCAATGCGTTGCCGGCCGGCACTTTGCCGTGTACCTGAATGGTGATTGCCAATGGCCCGCGGGTGGTGTCACCGCCAATCAACGGACATTGATGCGCCTGTGCAATTGTTGCCAGCCCACGACTGAACGCTGCCAACCATAACTCATCTGCCGATGGCAGACTGATGGCCAAGGTGAAAGCCACGGGTTCTGCGCCCATCGCTGCCAGATCACTGAGGTTTACCAGTAGGCATCGTTGTGCCAGCAGAAAGGGGTCGGCGTTGACGGGAAAGTGAATGGACTCGTTCAGCGTATCAATGGACATCACCAGCTGAAAGCCGGGTGGTAACGCCAGAATTGCTCCATCGTCACCCGCACCCAGCACTACATCAGCATGCGCAAATGCCAGTTCAGGCACGGCGAAGTAGCGCCTGATCAGTTCAAATTCGCCCAGCGCCACTTTGCTCCAGCACCCGTAAGGTTTTTGACGCGCGATCAAGCACGCCATTGATGTACTTGTGACTATCTGTTGCCCCAAATACTTTGGCCAGTTCTACCGCTTCGTTGATCACTACTTTGTAGGGCACATCAATGCGTTGTTCCAGTTCATACAGACCGAGACGCAGCAATGACAATTCAATCGGATCCAGCGCAGACATTTCTCGGTCCAGCCAAGGTGCCATCATGGCGTCCAGGCTGGCAGCGTTAGCGACTACTTGAGGAAACACTTCTCTGAAAAAATCCCTGTCGATTTTGCCCTGATAATAGACCAGAAATTCCGCAAGAATGTCATTGACCGGCGCACGTGCCATTTCCCATTGATACAGGGCCTGCAACAACATGCGTCTGGCTTTCTGACGCTCACTGAGCTTTTTCTTTTTACCTTCGCCATCGAGTTCGCGGCTGCCTTTGTCGGCAGACTCGGAGAAAGCTTTGGCGCTTGCTAAATCAATCACGCTGTCAGGCTCCCAGCTTGTTGATAACGCTGACCATTTCCAACGCACCCAGCGCAGCTTCCGCGCCTTTGTTGCCTGCTTTGGTGCCCGCGCGCTCAATGGCCTGCTCGATAGAGTCCACGGTCAAGACACCAAATGCGATCGGGATACCGCTCTCAAGACTGACGTGAGCCAGGCCTTTAACACACTCGCCGGCAACGTAATCAAAATGGGGAGTACCGCCCCGTATCACCGCGCCAATGGCAATCATGGCGTCGCATGAATGTTTGGCCAGTACCCGTTTGGCCAACACCGGCAACTCATAGGCGCCAGGTGCCATTACTATGGTGATGTTGTCTTCAGATACGCCGTGACGACGCAGCGCATCCACCGCACCATCGACCAACTTCTCGACAATAAACCAGTTGAAGCGTGATGCAACGATAACAAAACGTCCATTCCCGGGGAGGAAATCCCCTTCTATTGTGCGGATTCCGCTCATGCTGTATTCCTCATATTCAAAAACAAAAATCTGTAAAAACCAAACGGGTCATGCTGCTATGTCACTCTGAAGTGTCGAACTGAACAAACTCAACAACCTCAAGATCAAACCCGGTAACGGCATTAAATTTTGCCGGGTAACTGAGCAGACGCATCTTGCCCACACCCAGATCTCTCAGAATCTGCGACCCGGTACCAATGGTGATATCACTGCCGGCATGACGATGGCGCCGCGGAATGATTTTACGGTGCCCGACCACACTGGCGATGCTCTCGTTGATGTCTTCATCATAATCATCACCGCTGAGCAACACTGCAACGCCTTTGCCTTCAGCAGCAATTCGTTGCAGCGCGCGGCTGAATGACCAACTGGTACCGCCAGGCACAATCACATTGCAGATATCACGCAAGGTGCTGGCGATGTGCACGCGCACCAGTGTCGGATCATCCTTGCTGATGTCACCCATGGCAAATGCCAGGTGTGTACCGCCGGAGATGGTGTCTTCAAAGGTATGCAGGTTAAAGCTGCCATATTCGGTGGTCAGCACATTGCTGCTTTTTTTAACAACCGTATGTTCGTTAGCGATCCTGTAGTGAATCAGATCCACAATCGTGCCGATTTTTAACCCGTGCTTTTCAGCAAATATTTCCAGATCGGGTCGGCGCGCCATGGTGCCATCTTCGTTCATGATCTCCACAATGGCTGCCGCCGGTGTGTAGCCGGCAAGCCGTGCCAGATCACAACCGGCTTCCGTGTGACCGGCGCGGCGCAATACGCCACCGGGCTGCGCCATGATCGGGAATATATGACCAGGCTGCACAATATCGTCCGGGCGTGCATCACGCGCCACGGCAACCTGAATGGTGCGCGCACGATCAGCGGCTGAAATGCCGGTGGTCACGCCGGTGGCCGCTTCGATGGACACGGTAAAGTTGGTGTTATACGGCGTGTTGTTTTTGCTGACCATCAAACCAAGATCCAGCTGCTCACAGCGCTGACGCGTCAGGGTGAGACACACCAGACCACGCGCGTATTTGGCCATAAAATTGATATCTTCAGCGCTGACGCGCTCGGCAGCAATAATCAGATCGCCTTCGTTCTCGCGATCCTCGTCATCCATGAGGATAACCATTTTGCCCTGACGGATATCATCAATCAGCTCTTCAATTGTGTTCAGTTTCATAACGTGTGCTTGTTAACCTGCTCTCTGTCAATTAAAACCATGTGCTTAATTAAAACCATGTTCGGCCAAAAACGCCTGAGTAAGACCCGCGCCCGAGGACGGATGCGCGGCTTTGTCTCCAAGAATCAGCCGTTCCAGATAACGACTGATCAGATCCACTTCAATATTGACCGGGTGCCCGACGCGATAGGTATGAATTATCGTGGCATTCTGTGTGTGGGGAATGATGTTAACACCGAACACAGCGCCCGACACAGCGTTGACTGTCAGGCTGGTGCCATCGATACACACCGAGCCTTTCTGTGCGATGTATTTGGCCAGATCATCCGGCACCCTTACCTCAATGCGCCAGCTGCCGCCATCCTCGCTCAGACTGATTATCTCGCCAACACCATCCACATGGCCGCTGACCAGATGACCGCCCAGGCGAGTGCGCGGCGTCAGGGCTTTTTCTAGATTCACCTTTGATCCGGACTTGAGAAAACGAAACGTTGTCAGGCTGATGGTCTCGTTGGATACGTCTGCGCTGAAGCCTTGCAGATCAAATTCTGTGACTGTCAGGCAGCAACCATTGACCGCGATACTGTCACCGAGCTTGACGTCGGAGAAATCCAGAGCCGGACAGCTGACCCGCAGGCGCCACTCTTTGCTCCGCAGACTCAGTTCGCTGACCTGGCCCAATGCTTCAATAATGCCGGTAAACATGCGTTTAACTCTCCTGCCTTGAAAGGGCGTCTGAACGAACGGATGACAGGTCAGCACCAGACACTCGCGTCGGCACGGCAATCAAACGGCAATCGTCGCCCAGCTGTTCAACTTCAATAATCTTTAACGCGATCTGGTCCTGCATACGTGTCAAGCCGTCTAGCTTGAACAGGGGCATAGCGTCATTACCCAGCAACTTGGCACCCATGTAGATGACCAGCTCATCTACCAGACCGGCCTGCATCATGGCGCCAGACAATGTCGGTCCGGCTTCTAACAACACGTCGTTACAATCAAAGTCCAGTGCCAGCATGCTGAGGGTGGCGCGCAGGTCTATCTGTCCTCGATCGGTCATGGGCATGGAGCGCACCAGCGCCCCGGCGCGCCTATACCGCGCATCGTCGGCCAGGGCAGAGGAGGCGCACAACAACAATACATCGCCCTGTGATTCAAAAATGCGTGCATCCACCGGTGTCCGCAACGCGGAGTCCAGCACCACGCGTAGCGGTTGTTTACCGGCCAGGTGTTGGGCACGCGGATCGGTCAGTTGCTCCAGGCGGACATTCAGTGAAGGGTTATCGACCAGCAAGGTATTCACACCCGTCAGCACCGCGCAACTGGTGGCCCGCAGCCGCTGCACATCGGCACGTGCCTCAGGCCCGGTGATCCATTTGCTCTCTCCACTGGCCATCGCAGTACGACCATCCAGACTCATCGCCATCTTGCAGCGCACCCACGGCAAACCACTTTTCATGCGCTTGATAAATCCGGGATTGATGGCATCGGCATGCTCAGGCAACAACGGCCCGGTCACCTTGATGCCGGCCTCACGCATCCGCGTCAAACCGCGTCCGGATACTTTAGGATTAGGATCAGCACCAGCAAAAATCACTTCCGCAACACCGGCGTGAATCAATGCGTCAGAACAGGGAGGTGTGCGACCGGTGTGAGAACACGGCTCCAGCGATACATACACGGTAGCACCCCGCGCGCGCTCGCCCGCCTGGCGCAAGGCATTGGCTTCCGCATGCGGATCGCCGGCGCGCGCGTGAAAACCTTCGCCCACAATTTCGCCATCGCGCACAATTACACAACCAACCCGTGGGTTGGGGCCGGCAGTTAATACCGACTGGGCGAGGGCAAGAGCCCTCTGCATAGCTTGTTCAGCGATCAACGATACATAACTCCAGCAGGCCCGCGAAATACGCCAGTCAACACTGACGATCCACGTCGAATGATCAGGGATGGTCTACAGCATCAGCCCTGATCAGAAGTTTTTGGTACAGACACCTGATCATCATTGGATAGACGGTCAATTTCGGCACGGAACTCATTGAGATCTTTGAAACTGCGATACACCGATGCAAAGCGCACAAACGCCACTTCATCAAGCTGACGTAGCTCACGCATCACCGCCTCACCCACCAGACCCGAGGGCACTTCACGCTCGCCGGTCGCCCTGATGTGATGTTTGATACGGTTAACGGCTGATTCCACCGCTTCCACACTCACAGGACGTTTTTCCAGCGCTTTGTTGAGGCCGGAATACAACTTGTTTTCGTCAAAAGGTTCACGGTGACCGTTCTGTTTGATGATGCGGGGCATCACCAGTTCGGCGGTTTCGTACGTCGTGAACCGCTCTTCACAGGTGATACATTCACGACGACGACGCACCTGGTCGCCTTCAGCGACCAGCCGCGAGTCAATCACCTTGGTATCCAGCGCGCCACAAAAGGGACAATGCATGGTCAGGCGTCTCGGATGCGCTTAATTACGCGCTTTTGTACACAGGAAAGCGCGCACACAGCGCTTTGACTTTTTCACGTACTGCATCAATCACCGACTCGTTTTTGATGTCGTCCAGAATGTCACACATCCACTCGGTCAACAGCGCGACTTCGGCTTCTTTAAATCCACGACGGGTCACGGCCGGTGAGCCAATACGCAGACCACTGGTCACAAACGGCGGACGCGGATCGTTAGGCACTGCGTTTTTGTTCACGGTAATGTACGCGCGACCCAGTGCCGCATCGGCGTCTTTACCGGTGATTTCCTGCTTTACCAGGCTGAGCAGGAACAGGTGATCATCGGTACCGCCAGACACCACTTCATAACCACGCTTGATAAAACCTTCGGCCATCACGCGGGCGTTTTTAACCACCTGCTGCTGATAGGTTTTAAATTCTTCACTCATGGCTTCTTTAAAACACACGGCTTTGGCCGCAATGATGTGCATCAGCGGCCCGCCCTGACTTTCCGGGAACACCGCAAAGTTCAGTTTTTTCTCCAGTTCGGGATTCGCCTTGGCCAGAATAATACCGCCACGGGGGCCACCCAAGGTTTTGTGGGTCGTGCTGGTGGTGACGTCAGCGATCTGCACCGGACTTGGATAGACACCGGCGGCAACCAGACCGGCGATGTGCGCCATGTCCACCAGCAGGTAAGCACCGACTTTGTCGGCGATATCACGGAATTTCTGCCAATCAATGATCCGCGAGTACGCCGAGAATCCGGCCACGATCATTTTGGGTTTATGCTCAAGGGCGAGTGCTTCTACTTCGGCGTAGTCGATCTCGCCTGTCTGGTCATTGATACCGTACTGAACGGCATGATAGACACGGCCGGAGAAGTTGACGCTGGCGCCGTGGGTCAGGTGACCACCATGCGCCAGACTCATGCCCAGCACGGTGTCGCCCGGCTTCAGCAGCGCAAAATACACGGCAGTATTCGCCTGTGAGCCGGAATGAGGCTGCACGTTGGCATAGTCCGCACCAAACAACTGCTTGGCGCGCTCAATGGCCAGTGTCTCCACCACGTCAACAAATTCACAACCGCCGTAGTAGCGCTTGCCCGGATAACCTTCGGCGTATTTGTTGGTCAACACACTGCCCTGTGCTTCCATCACGCGCGGGCTGGTGTAGTTTTCAGAGGCGATCAGCTCAATGTGCTCTTCCTGACGCTGACGCTCGCTTTCCATGGCTGCAAACAGATCTGCATCAAAATCTTTAATAGTCATGCTGGTGGTAAACATGCGATTCCCCGCTAAATGGTAAGTCAGAAGCTGCTTCGCGGCTGGAGCGTCACTGTGCTGGAGCCTGTTTTCGATGGGTCGGCATTTTACATGATGTGTGTGATATGAACACCCGGAAATTCAGAGTCTTCACGTGAGTGCGTTGTTATTGACAAAATACTTGCCTAGCCAGCACATTACCGTTCCATCTGCCGAGCGACGATTTCCGCTGACGCCTGCTGGCCAACGAAACACCCTCAATACGTCTGACACGAGCAATGAGATTTATGGCTTTGCAGCTTGATATTGCCACACTGGCGTTGATGTTCATTACTCTGGCACTGACATCTTTCCTGGTGATGTTGCTGTTCTGGCGCATCAACCGGGATGTCCCGGGCGTGTTGTGCTGGGTGGCAGCAACACTGCTGAATACCGCCTCCGCAGTCGGATCATTAACTCAAGCACTGGCAGGCGGCGATAGTGAGTGGGGCCCTTTTGTTGTCAATAGCATCAGCCTTACCGCCAACTTACTAGTAGTACAAGGTGCCTTGTTGTTTCGTGGTTACGAATCCAGACGTCGCTGGCAATTTTTTCTGGCAATCCTTCCATTGTTGTTCATTTTCTCCTGGATCGCCCGCCGGGACCCGCTCCTGCTGGAAGGGTTTCATCTGTCATTTATCATGATGTGCCAGTTGATCGCCGGCGTGGTGCTGATCTGGCGCACAGCAAGTCACAGCGAACTGCAGGCCAACATGTTGGGTGCACTTTCTAGCATCTGCATCGGGCTGCTGGTCGGCTGGCAACTGTGGAAGTTAGTCAACGGTGATGACATGGCAGGGCAAAGGACAGGGTCACTCACCGATCAATGGTATCTTTTTGCCGGGGCTAACTTGCATGTCACCTGGATTTTTGGCTTAAACGTCGCCTGTTACTTCCGATCGCGACAACAAGTGATGTCTCTGGCGCGCGAAGATGCCCTCACTTCGCTGCCAAACCGGCGCTGGATTGATGAAACTCTTGACCAAGCCTTTGCAGAGAAACGCCGCACAGGAGAAAAATTTGCAGTCATCATGCTGGATATCAATCAGTTCAAACAGGTTAATGACCAATACGGTCACAGCGCAGGAGACAAAGTCCTGAAAGAGGTTGCCAAACGCCTGAAAGACGCTGTGCGCGAGTCTGATTTTGCCGGACGCTTGGGTGGTGACGAGTTTTTTGTACTGGTGCGCCACTTGGAACCAGATGTCCCTCTGAAACAGCTGGTTCTCCGTTTCCGTCATCAGTTAAACGGCAAAATAACCGTAAATGACGCTGAAATCGACATCAGTGTCAGTATTGGCGCAGCCGTTTATCCGGTCGATGGAAACAATTCAGACGCGCTTCTGGGAGCGGCTGACGCAGATATGTACCGCGATAAATACGGACAAACGATATTGTCGGAGCAGGCCGACCTTCAGCTTTAGGGATGAAACCTTGTCTGAGGCACTCCAAAGACATCTGTTGCCACTGCTATTCCTGCTGCTGCTGACAACTGTCGCCATGGTCATTGTCAACAAACGACTGAGGACATTTTATGTTGTTGGCAAGCAAGACTAGAAAGCAGCCCGTAAGCTGGTGTAACGTGTGGTGGCCTTAACAACGGAATCCAGCACTTACTTATGGAGATATAAAAACAAATGAACCCTGTCAATTTTGATTTATTAAAAGGCCTTTTTAGTGGGGCAGACAGCGAAAGCAATTCCAGGCAGCTCTTAAAAGAAATTCTTTTGCTGGTGCTTGCTCGAGCCACTCGCGCAGACACAAACATCGAAGCCGATGAACTAACATCCGTGCAATCCATCCTCAACGAAGTGCTGGGTGAAACCATCAGCATTGCGGACATCAAACTGGCAGCAACCTCGGAGATGTTTGAACGCCGATCCCTTGACCGCTCGCTGACTAAAGCCACCCGCAAGCTCACTGACGAAGATCGCATACTGATCCTTCAATGCCTGGCTCAGGTCTTCCGTGCAGATAACCAGATCCGCGAGAGTGAACTCGATTATTTTGACCGCGTAGCCAATGCCCTTAAAGCGACCCCCTCTGAAATTGCCGGGTTGCGCGTCGGCCCAATCTGATAAAAATTGGTGCTGGGGCTCTCTTAACTTAGAAGAGCCTCTCGACGCAAACAGCAATCTGCCATACCTAAAGAACTTGCCTTAAACAAAGGACAATCAAGACTCATCGGCACTGCCAGCATTCGATTTTGCATGAAAATTTCTCTCTGATGTGGTATCGATATAGCCGAAATTTCATTTCATACCAACAATTAAAGGGGCTCATCTATGTTCAAACCACTACGCCGGATATTGTCTGGCTCTGCACTCTTAACCGTCAGCATGACAGCGGCATTGCTTACTGCGGCACCGGCCGCGCTGGCTCAGGAAAGCATCGACATCACCGGCTGGGGTACCGGCGCGGTGCAACCGGTGCCCATCCATGAAGGCCGCCCCTGGGGCTGGGCGGTACGTGACTACATGGAGAATCCCGACCGCGAACTCTATAACACGGCCAAAGCCAAGCTGCTGCGCGGCGAGCAGATTTTCAGCCACTCAATTTCCACCTTTGATATCGAACGCTACTGCAGAGAAGCACCCGACTATGACTACACATGGTTCGAGATGCAGCACAGCACGCTGAGTTATGACGAAGTTGCCAAGATGTTCGCGGCATGCCCGAATGTCGGCGCCACGCCAATTCTGCGTGTACCCGATGCACTGGAAGGCAGCGTGCAGAAAGCCATGGACATGGGCATGCTCGGTATTATTGTGCCGACGGTGAACGACGCCATTCAGGCGCGCGAGGCAGCACGCTACGCCCGCTTCCCTCCTATTGCACGCCGCAGCGCCGGTGGCGGACAAGGGACAGGCCTGTGGACCCCCTTCCTGCCAGAAGGTGAAACCTTCCGTAACAGTGTCAATGACAACATGCTGGTCGTGGTGATGATCGAAACCGTGGAAGGCGTCAACAACGCGCACGAGATCGCATCAGTGCCCGGTGTGGATGTTGTGCTGCTGGGTAATGCTGACCTGGCGGGTTTCTCGGGTTTCGCGCAGAACTCACCCGAGTACCGGGATCTGCAGATCAAGACGCGCAACGCCACGTATCGTGCAGGCAAAATCTGGGCAAATGCGTCTACTCAGATGGCAGAAGGCACGCCGCTCTCCCACGAGTCACTGATGTACCTGATGGGCCCAAGCATCTCTGAACGCGCTGCCCGTTAAGAGTAAGCTCTGTTGGTTCCGCTGACGCTGTGCAACTGCATGGCGTCAGCGTAATTTTTGATCTCCTCCGCCTGACCCAACATGCTAGAATCCCCGCCAGTCAACAGTTGCCGCCAAGGCAATTCCTGCGCATCCAGCAATCCCGGAGATCATCAGCGTTATGGCACAGTTCGTATACACCATGCACCGTGTGGGCAAAGTTGTCCCGCCTAAAAAAGAAATCCTCAAAGACATCTCTCTATCGTTCTTCCCCGGCGCCAAGATTGGCGTGCTGGGCTTAAACGGTTCAGGTAAATCCACCCTGCTGCGCATCATGGCGGGCGTGGACAAAGAATATAACGGCGAAGCGCGCGCACAAACGGGCATCAATGTCGGTTACCTGCCGCAGGAGCCGGCGTTAAATCCAGCCAAAGACGTGCGTGGCAACGTCGAAGAAGGCATGGGCGAGATCATCAAGCTGCTGGAAGAATTTAATGCCATCAGCGACCGCTTTGCCGAGCCGATGAGCGATGACGAAATGAACGATCTTCTTGAAAAACAAGGGGAACTGCAGAACGCCATCGACGCCGCCAATGGCTGGGATCTGGAGCGCACACTGGAGCGCGCCGCCGATGCACTGCGTCTGCCGCCGTGGGATGCGGACGTGACCAAACTGTCCGGTGGTGAAAAACGCCGTGTAGCCCTGTGCCGCCTGCTGCTGTCCAACCCCGATATGTTGCTGCTCGACGAACCGACCAACCATCTGGATGCGGAAAGTGTGGCCTGGCTGGAACGCTTCCTGGTGGAATTTCCCGGCACCGTGGTAGCGATCACACACGATCGTTATTTCCTCGATAACGCCGCCGGCTGGATTCTGGAACTCGACCGTGGTCACGGCATTCCGTACGAAGGCAACTACACCAACTGGCTGGAAACCAAAGAATCACGTCTGGAAACGGAAGCCAAACAGGAAGCTGCCCGCGAAAAGACTATCCGCTCCGAACTCGAGTGGGTGCGCAGCAATCCCAAAGGTCGCCAGGCCAAGAGCAAAGCGCGTATGGCGCGTTTTGAAGAACTGAACTCACAGGAATATCAGAAGCGCAACGAAACCACCGAACTCTACATTCCGCCGGGGCCACGTCTGGGCGACAAAGTGCTGGAAGTGAAAAACCTGTGCAAAGGCTTTGGTGATCGCATGCTCATCAACGACCTGACCTTCTCCGTGCCCAAAGGCGCCATCGTCGGCATCATTGGTGGTAACGGCGCCGGTAAAACCACCTTCCTGCGCATGCTGACCGGTGTTGAAAAGCCGGACAGTGGCACTATTGAACTGGGCGAAACCGTGGATCTGGCTTACGTAGACCAGAGCCGCGACTCACTGAACGGCGACAAAACCGTGTGGGAAGAATTGTCCGATGGCCAGGATATCCTGCAGATCGGCCGGTACGAGATTCCCTCACGCGCCTACGCCGGTCGTTTTAACTTCCGTGGCGGCGACCAGCAGAAGTTCATCAAGGATCTGTCCGGTGGTGAACGCAACCGTCTGCATTTGGCAAAACTGCTCAAGCGTGGCGCTAATGTGCTGCTGCTCGACGAACCCACCAACGATCTGGATGTGGAAACCTTGCGGGCACTGGAAGAAGGTTTGTTGAACTTCCCCGGCGCCGCCATTGTGGTGTCGCACGATCGCTGGTTCCTCGACCGTATCTGCACACACATTCTGGCGTTTGAAGGCGACAGCCAGGTGATGTTCCACGAAGGCAACTACTCCGACTACGAGATTGACCGCAAGAAGCGCCTCGGATCGGAATACCAGCCGACACGCATCAAGTACCGCAAACTCGGGTAAATTCAGTTAGACACAGAGGCTGGCGCGCAGATCCTTCAACCGGTTCTGCCGCTCCTCATAAGTGAGCGGGCGCGACGGGTTTTCCGGCAAGGCCTGCACCATCGTCACTTCCAGCTGCTCGCCACGCATTACTCGCTCACATAACTGTTTGTAGTAGTACGAAAACAGCGGGAACACTTTGTCTTCAGGCTCAGTGGCCAGCAGAAACCAGTCGGTAGCTTTGCCGGCAAAATACACCGCCGGGTGACTCCAGGTATGCTGATGTTTGGGCGCGGGCGCACGGCAGGCTTCGGTGTAGGCTTCCCATTCCGACGGCAGTCCAAACAGATCAAAGGATTGTTCACAGGCGCGGGTCATCGTTGAGATGGTCGGCAGATAATCCTGACTTTTCACCAGCCGGCGCGCGGCGGTCACCAGCTGCAGCGGATGAAAATCGGCCAGACATTCCAGCCAGTATTTTTTGGCAAGGATTAGCCGGTCCGGATCGCCGTACGCTTTGTGATACTGGTTGTGATAGGCGAGCTCAAACTCGGCAAATATCTGGTTGATGGCATCAATCAGATCCGGACCTTTACTCGGCCCAGCTGCGGTCGGTGAAACGCTTGAATGCAGCTTCAAGGCCTTGTCCGCCTCGTTCAGCAGCGAATTGATCTTTTGCATAACGATCCGTTAATCCTGTTTTGATGGCTTCCGGGCGCCGCGCCCAGCTGTATTTCACAAACTGCAAAAAGCGCGTATTCCATGATGACTGCGGCTGGCCGGTATCGCGCCAGTAGAGTACAAACTCTGCGACTTTGCCGCGCGCAAAGGCCTCGTCGATTTCGGCCAGCCGCAGCACTTCAAACACATCCGGGCTGGGCTGCCAGTCGTCGGCAATCGGACGCGGCACACCGTCGTTGACTACCGAGACCTGATAACGCGCCCATTGTCGGCGAATATGCTCAATAAAGCGGGTATTCCACGCGCCATTCTGACCGCCGCGTTCGCGCCAGTAAAGCACAAACTCTGGCACTGCATCGTCAATAAATGCCTCGCTGATGCCAGCGTTTTGCAGGATCGACACGGCATCCGCATTGGGCCGCCAGTCCGCGGACATCGGCGCATCCAACTCGGCCGAGCCGCGGCGGGTCTGCTCCATGCGCCACTCGCGCAGCACATGTTTGTAAAACGCGTTCCCCCAAGAGAAACGGGACTGCGCACGGTCACGCCAGTACATCACAAAACCCGGCACCAGACTGAGCGCAAAGGCATCGGGCACACCGTGCTGCCGACACAGCGATAACCACTCCTGATCCGGCTGCCAGTCGTTAGAAATATAGGCCGCCGAACCATCGCGGGTGCGCACACCTGACACCGTTGCGGCTCGTTGCGGCTGGCGCTGCGGCACTCGTTGTGGCACACGCTGGGTTGCTGAATGAGTTGTTGAATGGGTTGTTGAATTGGCGGCAGACTGTGGCGCCGACTGTAACGCAGCAACGGGCGCGGACTGCGGCGCCGCGCGCTGATTAATCGCAAACAGCCAGCTGTCATCGCGCCCGGTAATTGGATCAATCAGAATCAGCCCAAGATCCTGCAGACTTTTTTGCACCCGTTTGACATCAATCCACGCCCAGAATGGCAGCGCGTCCAGCAGCGCCTGCTGATCCAACTCCAGCCAGTTCAGACCCTGACGCAGCACGCCGGCTCTATACATCATCAACTCGCTGAGCACGTGCAGCAACACGGACTCTTCCAGACCGATGGTTGCCGCCAGCGTTGGCGAAATGATTAATGGACGTTCGGGTATCAGTGAGGATTGCATGGCGCGCCTGGGCGTTGGTTCAGCGTGATTCTGTTTCTGTGTTCGGGCCCGAGCTTACCACATCAGACGCTGCCACCGCCCGCTGCCGGGCACTGATCAGTATCAAAAATCCGGCAAATACAAACGCAGCGCTGGAGACCACCGGCGACACCAGCCAACCGTCAAACCACCACGGCAGCAGCGCACACAGCCCCCAGAACACTGCGCTGTGCATCACCGCATCGCGCCGGCCTTCCAGTATCCGGCCGTTCAACCAAAGCCCCGCGCCCAGCGGAATAAAATGCACCAGTGCCTGAGTAAAGTTATCCACCGGCACCCATAACAAAAACGCCATCATCACCAACACCAGCACCACATGCACCGTTAGCACGGCGGCTGACAAGGCTGCTGAAATCGAGGGGTTAAACTTTTGCTGCGTCTGCGGCAGACAACGCGGCAACGGATAACGTTCATTGACATCCGCAGGCCGCCAGCCGGTAGGCATAAACCACAAACGCACTTTGTCCCACCAGCGTTCAGCGTGCCAGCTGTCCTGCAACAACTGCCAATGAACCTGCGCGTTGGCAAAAAAAGGATTCCAGCTGTGCAAGGCTTTACGCACCCCGTAGGCAGGGGGCTCATCGGCCAATTCCGCCTGATAGGTGCCAAACAGACGATCCCACAGAATAAACACGCCGCCAAAATTGCGGTCGATGTACGCATCATTAATGGCGTGATGCACACGATGGTTCATCGGCGTCACAAACACCTGCTCCATCCAGCCCAAGGTGCCGATCAGACGTGTATGCACCCAATACTGATAAATCAGATTCAGCGAACCCACGGTGGCAATGACTTCCGGCGGGAAACCCATAAACAGCATCGGCAGGTAAAACACCGAGCCGACGATAAAACTATTAAATGGCTGACGCAGCGCGGTGGTGAGGTTGTACTCCTCACTTTGATGGTGCACCACATGAATGCCCCACAACACGTTAATGCTGTGCTGGGCGCGGTGACTCCAGTAATAACAGGCGTCGTAGAACACAAAAGCCACCACCCACAACAGCGGTGACATGGTCAACTCACCGTGGGGCAACACCGTCCACAGTGTTGTGTAGCCCAGAAAACTCACCAGGCGCGTGGCAAATCCCGTTGTCAGGCTGATCATGCCGGTGCTCACCGACGCCACTGCATCGTTGAGCCGGTAAACGCCCGCTTTGCGGTAATGGTTGACCGCCAGCTCCACTAAAATCAGCAAAATAAATATCGGTATGGCCAAAAGAATCAGGTTCATGGTTTTTATTCTCTGATGATCCAATCAGCTGTTACATATACTCCAGCGTGCCAATTCGTGCCAGCATTTCAGTGACAATCTGCAGATCCATCTCAAATTGCTCAATGGTTTTAAATTCGTTGTCGGTGTGCCCGGTGTACTTCACACCCGGCATGGCCAGACCAAACTGCACACCATTGGGCAGATCATGAATCGAGGTTGCGCCATCGGAGGACATAAACTCGCGCGGCAGATTCAGATTCTCGGTGGCTACATCCAACAGCGTCTGTATCCACTGCCCTTCCGGGTTGCGGAACATCGGCTCAGCGATCGACAGCTGCAAATCCAGCGGCAGATTGCTCAGCGCCGACCACTCATTCAGTCGATTCAGAATGTCCTGCTGCAGCTCAGCAATGTCGCGCCCCTTGGGCACGCGCAGATTGGTGATCAGCTGCATGCCCGTGTTATCCACCTGCACAAAGGTCAGCGACGCCGTCAGCGGCCCCATAAAGTCATCACTAAAATCAATGCCCAGCTGCCGCCCGGTGTAGTCCAGCCCAAAATTGCTGACCGCATACAAAATCGCATCGGTCAGGTGGTTGTTTTTGATGGGCACCACCAGCCCGCTTTCAAAGATAAAATCAAACAGCCGCGCCACTGGATTTACGCCCGTCCACGGCTCCGACGAATGTGCCGACACCCCGGTCACCCGCAGCTCCACACGATCCGCCAGCGCCGTGGCGCTGATGGCAAAGTCTGAGCCATTTAACGCCACATAATTGCTGCTCAACTGCTGCAAGCGTGCCGCCAACGCCGCCGGATCTGCCGCCAACAAAGTCGCTGTTGCTGCTCCCGGAATCTGATTACCCGCCAGCCCGCCGGTCAGATGAATCAGCTCCGCGCCCTCACCCATCGCCGCGCGATACGGAAACTGCGCCAGCAAGGTGCCATAACCTTTCTCGGCAATAATCACCGGATACCCGCCATCCAGCGCAATGTTGAAGTCCGGCAACGGATTACGTTCCAGATAATAGGGCATGGCCTCGCCGGTGGTTTCTTCCGTGGTATCAATCAACAACCGCAGGGTGCGGTGCAGCGGCAACTGCTCCTGCACAATCACCCGCATCGCAAACATCAGCGCCACAATACCGTTTTTGTTGTCCTCCGCGCCGCGCCCATACAAACGCCCGTCAATCTCGGTCAGCGTAAATGGATCCAGCTGGGTGCCGTCATCCAACACCCAGTCCGCCGCATTGGCGGGGACTACATCGGCGTGGGCGTGCAAGGCCACCAGCTGCGTGTTGCCAGCCGGCGCGCCCGGTAAGGTGATCTCGTAGATGCGGTGATCAACGTTGCGGAAGTTCAGGCCAAACTCCAGCGCCAACGCCTCCAGCCGCGCTGCTATCCGATGGAAAGCCGGATTGTCATATTGCGCCACCGATGCATCCAGAAACGTCGGAATTGCCACCAGCTCTTTTAAAATCTCACGGGCTTCATCGGCGTAACGCACACGCGTGTAGATACCCAGCAGCCGGAACAGCTGCGCCTGTTGCTCTGCGCCCGTCACTGCCTGCCCGGATTGGTAAACCTCGGTTATCGCCGCCAGATCCGGATTTAAGGATGCAACCTGCGAGAGAAAGTCATCAAAACTTTGGATGCTCTGAGTCGACAGCTGCTGCAGCAGCGCGTCAGATTGCGCTTTAGTCAGATTAGCGGCACTGGCCGGCACAGACACCGCCAGGCTCAGGCAGAGAAAAACAAGCTTAAACAGCATTTTCAACATATACACGCCCTCAGATAAGGCGTTATCTTAGCGCTCGGACTCAATAAAAACACTCAGGAGATTTACCTATGCTGCAACAACTCAGCAGCCTCATCACCACGGTATCCAACCCACTCGGCCGCTTTATTCTCGGCATCTACTTTCTGCTGCCCGGCCTCGCAAAGTTCACCAGCTACGACTTCCACGTCGAGTACATGGCCTCCAAAGGCATGATGTTTATCCCCTTCTTCCTGATCCTCAGCGGCCTCATGCAAGTCGGCGGCGCCGCTGCCTTGTTCGCCGGATTCCAGGTGCGAATCACCGCCTTCCTGCTCGCCGGCCTGACCCTCATCATCAGCCTGGTCATGCATGACTTCTGGACCATGGAAGAAGGCCTGCAACGCTCACACGAAACCCAGAATTTCTTTAAGAACATGGGGATTATGGCGGGCTTGTTGATTCTGACCAATGCCGGTGCCGGCGCGTTTAGTGTGGATAATCACAAGAAATCCACCTGATCAAGGCAGGGCCGGGAGCCGCGCAGGAAAGGGTTTGTTTGCAGACTTTTTTCTAAGGCGGCTCTTGGAAAGCCCCGGGGGTTGTGGCTTATAATGCCGGCCGTTCAGTAGATTCCAAGGCGACATCGCCACCCCACGGACACTGAACAGGCAATAGATTCGGAGTGTAGCTCAGTCCGGTAGAGCACCGCCTTCGGGAGGCGGGGGTCGGAGGTTCGAATCCTCTCACTCCGACCAGTTTTGGGAAGTCATGTCGCAATCCTCCCACGCCAATACCCCGGCCTTCTAGAATGATGCGCAAATGCAACAACCGTAATCGTTTGGCTATTTGCAATAGTCACAACGGAAAAGGGAAATCGCTGAAGAATGAGCCTTTTTGCTCCCAGCTTGGCGGCAACGCCGACCACGGGTACAAGTGTGGGATTTGGCTCACTGAGCCTTGTTGTCGCTTGCTCAAACGTATCGATCAACTGATCTCCAAGGCCATGAACTTCCAGTTCGTACCATGCAGCTGCTTCGATCAGTTCCTGGGTAGCTTCCGTGCTAACCTTTACTTTCAAAATCAACTCCTCATTCGAGCCCTGGCACGTGCAATGGCCTCATCTACGTCCAATAATTCAGTTTTGCCAGATTCAATATCATTGATTCTTCGGCAAATTTCAGTGTCCCAAGCCTCTGCAACACTAACTTCGACTGGACCATCCAGACTCGCCACCAAATCACGTGCAAGTTTGGCTCGCTCACGGTTGGGCAGGGTCATTGCATCGTTTGTTATGCTTTCAAGTCGCGCTATTTTCATCTTTTTTACCAAAACAGACTCAGTGGCAATGGCCAGATGATGCAGCAAAATAAATACCATAACAAGTTCGCGCGGCAATCCCCCCATCTGGATTGCGCTTCCTCTGGTATTGTCAGGCACAGATGCCCTTGGCACCAGAACGACGGTAACCCTCGAACTTACCGGCAGTAGCTTCGAACTGATCGATCATTGCTATTGGGTCGACACCCGTCGCTGGCGAGGGGTTAGATTGAGCCAATGCACCCGCAGCTAATAGGGAAGTGGACGCAGCCACGATAGATACCATTAATAAATTCATAGAAGTTTGACTCCTTTGTGTAAAAGAGAACCCGATGAAAAAAACAAATGGGCGCGGTTCGTCAGTCCGCCTGCGATCTCTGGCCAAGCCGCAAACTCAGCGACGCTTAGCCCGGCTGCTGCACACTGCGTGCCTGCGCCGCCCGCAGCGTCTGCTTCAACTCAATCTCGCAGGTGATCAGTTGCTTCTCAGCCTCGAGGCGCTGACGTCGGCCCTCATCGGCGATGCGCAGCGCATCGTCGATGGTGGCGATGAGTGCGTCGTTGGCCTGCTTCACCGACTCGATGTCGACCACGCCGCGCTCGATCTGGGTGCGAATGGTTTGACTGGAGGTTCGCAGCGCTTCGGCATTAGAGGTCAGCAGCTCGTTGGTGAGGTCGGAAGCCTGCTTCAGCGTGGTGCCGGCCTCCATCGAGCGCGCGATGGTCACGGCCATGGCCAGCTGTTGGCGCCACAGCGGAATGGTATTAGCCATAGTCGAGCCGATCTTGCTCACCAGCGCCTTGTCATTCTCCTGCACCAGGCGGATGGACGGCAGGCTCTGCATGGTCACCTGACGGGTGAGTTTCAGGTCGTGGACGCGGCGCTCCAGATCGTCGCGCTTGGAACGCATATCCCGCAGCGCTTGGGCCTTTAGCATTTCGCCGCTGCTCTCGGCGTCGCGGGCCATGGCCGGCAGGGTCACTTCGTCGAGGCGGCGCAGCGATTCCTCTCCCGCAGCGATGTACACCGCCAAGGTATGAAAGTACGCCAGCGTTTTGTCATAAAGCCGATCGAGCATGCCGATATCCTTCATCAGCGCGCTGGTGTGGTCGTCAAGGCGATTGCTGATTTTGTCGATGTGGCCGCGCACGTCTTCGTACTGCTGCAGGATGCGCGCAATGGGCCGGGCCTTGCCAAACAATCGCGCCAGCAGGCCGCGCTTGCGGTTCGGGTCAAGCTCCTCCACCGGAAATCCACGCAAGGTCGTCACCATTTCGCTCAGCGCCTGACCGGCAGGCCCGGTGTCCTTGTTGCGCACGCCCTCCAGCATCTCGTCGGCCACCGTGGTGACTTCGCCCTGGGCGGCAGTGCCAAAGAACAGGATGGAGTTGCTGTCGTTGATATCGATCTCGGCCAGGGCGCGCTCGATCTTCGCAAGCTCGGTGGTTGCACTGGAGCCGCTGGCGTTGGACCCACTTGCACTGGAAACAGGTTCGTTCATGTCATGATCTCCTTAGTTGATGCCTTCGCGCTTGAGCCGCGCATTCAGAACCTCGATCTCGACGTCCAGTGTCAGCACGTCGTTTTCCAGCAGCTTCTGGTGCTGCGCCTCAAATGTTTGTTCCATGTCGATCAGCAGCTGCCGGAAGTTGTTCTCCAGCGGGCGGTTGCGCATCTGGCGGTGGGTACGCGCGTACTCCACGGTCACCTTCTCGGCGCTGTCCAGGTACAGGTGCAGGAAGCGCCGCGCCCGGGCGGCGTCGCGCGGATCGCGCTCGATTTCCGCGAGGATCTGCTTGCCGATGTCAATGATGCGTTTTAAGCGCTCAACAAACTCCGGCACGGCAATGGACCGCGCGGCAGCCTCGATACCCTGCAGCCGCCCGTAGGCCTGCTTGAGCTGGATGATCACAGCGTCGCGGTCAACCCCGGCCACCTCCGGCACGTCGATGCGCTTGCGCTTGGGGTCGCGACCATAAAAACAGAAGTAGCCCACCGCCGCCAACACGGCAAAAGCGCCAGCGCTGGCCAGACCGTGTCCGCCAGCGGAAGCGGCAAGGCCAGCGCCGATCGCGGTGAGCATCGCGCTCACGGTCTTCAGCGGCACCGTCGGCGGATCGAGCCGTTGGCCGAGAAAGTAGCGCGCCTCGGCGACCAAACCGCGCCAGGTGAGCACGCCGGCACCGAAGAATGCGGCGATGGCTCCACTAATGGCGGCAAGCCGACCGATGTCGCCGCCGACAAGCGCCACAAAAAAGGCAATCACCAGCGGAAACGGCAGCAGGAACAGCGCCGCTGACTTCAACACCGGCACCCAGGCCCGGCCCTGGCGTATCAATTCGTCCATGGTTTAACTCAGTCCTCTGTGAATTCCAAAACCGCCGGTAGCGACGGCAGCGTGGCACCATAAAACATCGCCTGGCAGCTCGACACGGTGATGGTGGCCATCAGTAGCAGAAATCCTAGAAAGCGGAGCGGAAGTCGGGCCATCGTTACCTCTGATGTTGATGTTGATGTTGATCTTGATGTTTATGGAACGAGCAAAAGGTATCGATAAACCATAACCGTGTCCAGTTGAGAGAGCCCGTGGCCCTCTCATGGGCCGTCAGTCCGCGGACGCGACGCGGCTGAGCGTATAGTGCCCCGGTTCCTGCAATCCTTCGTCACCCAGGTAAATCTCTGAGCGGCGGATTGTCCCGTCGGTGCCGGGGGTAAACCACAAATCGTGGGTGTGGCTTTCGCCATCGCCAAGATCGGTAACATCACGAAATTCAAAGCGAATCTCGCCGCTTTCACCCAGGTGCGATTCCAGCCGGGGTTGGTTGCCCTGCGGGCAGTAATGTGTCGCCAGTAACACGTCGCCATCCATGTGATAGACCGTTATGGAATGGAGGCCGGATTGCGTTTCCCACCGTTCGATCATGCTAGACCCGCGCGCGGTCGACTCGAAGACAATCTCGAGCGCCGACGTTTCTGCAACTTTCCAGCGGCCTTCCCACGAGCGGATCAGCTCAAATTGCTCGGCAGGGGTCAGCGTTGCCGCATCCTCTTGCGCGACAATCGGGGTAAAAAAGAACGGGGTAGAAAACAGCGGGGTAAAAATGGCAGCCAACGCCAGTATCACAAGGCTTTTAAGACGAGTCATGCATCTATTCCTGTGTCTATCAGAGCGAAAGAATGTATCTGCAAACAGAACCGTACCCTGTTGCGAAAGCCCAGTTGCGAGAGGCGCGAACTCACAGCGCCCCTGCCCTTATATCGCGCCTTTATATCGCCCCTTATATCGCGCCTGACCGCAATGCCTGCGCATAATCCGAATCGATGATGGTCTTGCCGATGGGCGCCAGCGCCAGCTTCGCCAGTTTCAGATGCTGTATTCCAAATGGAATACCAATGATCACAATAAAACACACAATGGCCATCACCAGATGCCCGAGCGCAAGCCAGAGCCCGGCGAACACAAACCAGATGATATTACCCACCACACCCAACACGCCGGTGCCAACATTGTGCTGATCCAGTTCGGTGCGCGAGATGGCCTCCTTGCC
Organism: Rhodoferax sp. OV413; assembly: GCA_943330915.2. Lineage (GTDB taxonomy): Bacteria > Pseudomonadota > Gammaproteobacteria > Pseudomonadales > Pseudohongiellaceae > Pseudohongiella. Next base: position 81,729 of record CALQJO020000002.1, read on the forward strand.
GAACGGAAAAAACGAAAACACACCAATCACAAAGCAGGCCCTGCCCCAAGGTATGCCGATGATGGTCACAAACGCAATCAAGCCGACCAGCCACCAGGACAGTCCCATCAGAAGACCTCCACAGAATAACCAGATGATATTACCGAGTGTGCGCATGTGTGCTCCTGAAAATTAGTGATGTAACGATTGATGTTTAGTGCTTGTCACAGCCGAATCACATGCCCCGCCTGCGGCTTGACGTCACCCGCCAGCAACTGCGCAAACACCTGCTGCGCCGCGTCAACGCCGTGACCCTCAACAATTCTGAGCAACTCCCGTTGTGGATCATTAACGTGAGCCCCAAAACGCGACCAGGCATTACCCAGTTGCTCGCCAAAGGTTTGCGCACCCCACTGCGCCGTGCGTTTGAGAATCTGCTCGGGCGCAAAGAAAAACGTTGGTGCCGGCCCGGGCAGCGTCTGTTTTTTTGACCCCTGCCCCGTTAGAACCACCGTCTGCGCCGATCCCACCACGCAGCTGTACTTCAGTTCACGGCAATGATGGTGAATGGCGCTACGCAGCTCGCGATCACCGGAGAAATCCACATACAGCGTAGGCACCTGAGCATCCAGCGTATCCAGTTGCGCATACGTCAGCGTGCGGCGGTAGCACCCAGAGCCGGCCACAAAATCACGGTGTCGTTCCGAGGTCAGACCCATGGTTTCCACCGCGTCCCCAATACAAAAACCCGTACCGTAAGCCGTCTTGCTGGACGCACTTGAAATCACCACCCGCTGCGCGCCAAACCAGTTGTTGTCCGCCAGAAAGTCCGCCAGCGTAAATGAGGTGATAAACAGCGGCCGGAAGATAGCCTGAAATGCCTCGCTGCCCGCGGTGTACAGCGGATCCACATCACAGCGCAGGTACTGATTGTAGGCCGCAGGCAAGGCCTGACGATGCGCAGACCCGTCACGGAACCCACGCTTGCCCACATTTGCCGCCTGCACACGCAACACACTCGCCGGCGGAAAATAACCGTAGTAGCGCTCACCCACGCTAATTCCCTCTACCGCCGAGGCCACCACATTGGCAAAACCCCACACCGGCACATGCCCCCAGTCTGCATCGCCAGTGGGGAAGAAATCCCAGTAACGCATGGCCGCGCCATAGGCGGCATAGGTTACGTTGTTGGTGGTTAGGGAGAACAGGTCTGGGGCCAGCAGGATTTCGCCGGGTGCAAGTGTTGCTGGTGGGGGCTGATTGTCGATACGTATCTGGGTTATGTCTTGTTTGTTGATTAGCAGGCGGTGGTGGGGGTGCTGGGGCATAGTGTTTTCCTGACGCTGGTCTTTCTGTTGTCTTTGGTTCCTGAAGAATACAGGGTGATCCCCTTCACGTGTCATATCCACTCCGTATCAATTAACAGCAGTCGTTTTCATAACAAACGATAAAAAATTCATCTCACGAAGAAAAGCGGTTTTTTACCTTGTGGAACCAACGATCGCCTGTTTACAATCGGTTACATTACTCGATTCGAAGCGAGCTGTATCGATCATTCGTGCAGGTGGGCCTGAAAATCGTTCCGGCGCACTGTTCAACTGTTAGCAACCATCAACCACACAAAGGAGATTCAAATGGCCAAGAAGAAAGTTTTCGTCAGTTTTGATTACGACAACGACAAGCACTACAAAGCCTTACTGAAGGCTTGGGACGCGAATCCAAATTTCGACTTCTATTTCAGCGATCTGTCTTCTACTGAAATAAATAGTTGGTTAGTGCCAGTCGTTAAGCAAGTATTGTCAAAGAAAATTAACGAAGCCAATTACACCGTAGTGCTAGTGGGTAAAGAGGTAAACAAGCAACACAAAGACCACAAAGAGATTGGCTATAAAAACTGGATAAATTACGAAGTAGCGAAAAGCAAGGAACACAAAAACAAGCTTGTGGCAGTTAAACTTGACAAATCAGACGAGAGCCCTGAGCAGTTACTCAATTCTGGTGCAAGCTGGGCGATGAGCTTCACTCAAGAGGCAATCATCAAGGCTTTGAATGATGCAGCAAAATAGCGTTGGCAGCTCTTTAAGTGAGGCAGAGTTCAACAACCTATGCTCTCACTACAAAGACACCTACGAAATTCATCTTGCGAGCATAAAACAGCGTGACATGCTGTTTTATGCTCTGTTGGTAATACTTGCGTTGTTCTCGCTCCAAGTGGCGTCAACGGATCTTGTTAACAGCGCCCTAAGCAGTTACGTCAACAAACAGCTAGACATATCTATCGACAAGAATTCGAATTTGTTTGGCACTTTGCTTTGGTTTTTATTATTCGGCTTCTCTTCTAGATACTATCAAAAGGTCATTCAAATCGAACGTCAGTATGACTACATACACCATCTTGAAAAATTGGTTAGTGGCATGTATCCAGGAACAAGGGCCTTCACCAGAGAGGGGAAGTCATATCTAGGTGAGTATCCATTGTTTTCGAATTGGATATGGCTTCTGTATAGTCTTGCCTTCCCGTTGATTATTCTGTTGTGCATTAGCATAAGAATAAATGGCGAACTGGCTAATTATGAAATGCTTGGACTGTCGTTGGCACCTGCTTTTGTTTCCTATTTGCTCGTAGGTACATCTACGATTCTCTATATCGGCAAGTTACACGGTTCATCCTTGCGCAAGTTGCTAACAATTACCTCCAACGGACTCCGCAAAATGCTGCGCATTTTGCTCCGCCGCTGAAGTAAAACGTTAGATACCCGATTTACCCATCAACTGTAGTTACTCACATGGAGAACATTCGCATGACCAAGAAAATCACCAGCGTGTTGCTCGTACTGGCAGCACTCTCCGCCTCATTGCCCGCGCTAGGCCAAGACTCCCAAGAGCTTGCCACTTGCCTCACGGACTCACTGAATGGTAGTGAGCGAAAGCAACTGGCGCAGTGGATTTTTTTTGGGATGTCATCCCATCCAGATTTAACTGTGTTTGCAAGTATTCCACCAGAAGCGCGAGATGAAATGAATCAAACAATTGGCGCTCTGATTACGAGGCTAATCACTGAGGACTGCTCAGCCCAATCAGCTAGTGCGATTAGAATTGGTGGACAGAATGCAATTCAGTCAGCATTCGAAGTTGTAGGCGCAGTCGCCATGCAAGAACTAATGATTGATCAAAATGTTTCTGTAGCACTTTCAAATTTCGAAAAATACTTGGATCTGGAAAAGTTCAGTGCGCTCGGCAGCCAATAATACCTAACAAGAATTTCTGTCGCGGACACAACGGATTATGCGGCAGCTACGCACGACTTCGCCATTTTATGCGTGGCCACCACTCAGCTGCTGAGCTATATATGTTGGCGTTGTTTCCGTGCGCAATTGAAGGCGTGCTGCAAATTTTTAGAGTAATCGGAAGGTTATGAAATACGCGCCCATAGCTGAATGCATATACTGTGGAACGACGCAGCAGCCACTAACTGACGAACACATCATCGCCTATGCATTAGGCGGAGATAAAATTCTACCGAAATCAAGTTGTGGGACTTGTCAAACTGTGACTAGCAAAGTAGAGCGATCTGTCCTTCGCGATATGCTGTTACAGGTTAGGGCTCAATTGGGACTGCCTTCGAGAAAGAAGTCATTACCCAAAATTATGCCCCTAGTTGTTCACAATGGAAATGAGCAAAGCACTGTTGAACTTGAAAAGGCTAATCATCCGACAATGGCAACTTTTCTTCTATATCCGATGCCTGGCGCTCTTGAGGGTGAAGCTCCGGAAAGAGGAATAAACGTCATCGGAACCCAGCTTTACCAAGTTGGCGGCCCACCGCTCAAGCAAGTCTTGGACGCGCTCGGCACTAAGAACGCCACATTCTCCGAAGAGTTTAAGGGTAGCGAGTTTGAGAAGATGCTAGCAAAGATCGCGCTAGCATATGCAGTTGCGGAGCACGGGATTGATGGCTTAAGAGAGTCTCCGTTACAAAAAATAATTCAAGGTGAAATCGATGATGTCGGAAAATGGATTGGGTGTGGTCTCTGGCATCCAGAACCTAACCCAAATCTTCATGATTTGAAATTAGTGGAGTCTGGAAAATGGCTTGTTGTATCAGTGCGATTGTTTGCGCATCTGCGAACTCCTGAATATCTCGTTATCGTCCGAGTAGGGGGCGAAACTGACCGTCCCACCTTTCCTCATGGAGAGCTAGTTGTAGAGGTCTAATTAAAACTAATTTTTTTAGGTCATAGCATTACCAATATTAAAAAGGTGGCCAATAACAAACATACGACAATCGATTACAACAGACTTTAAACTGGAAGCAGCCCAGTTGGTTGCCGAGAAAACGTAGACGCCTGAGCAGCAACGGATCAAAGAGATTGAGGCTCGAATCGATCGAATGAAACAAAGCATGAGCCGGCGCGGTAACTGCTGGGATAACGCACCAATGGAGCGAGTGTTTCGAAGCTTGAAGTCAGAGTGGATTCCAGCTCTGGGTTACATGACAAGAAATGAAGCAGCAAAGGATATCGGTATTTATTTGATGGGCCATTACAATTGGCGCAGGCCTCATCAGTACAACAACGGTGTGCCGCCGGGAAAAGATAAAAATCTAGCTAGAATTTTGTACGGGGATTAGTTGACCAGTACATTAATTTCTTTTTGGCTTCAAGGGAGGCTGATTGCATGAAGGCAACGAGTGAAAGAAGATTGAAAGGTGTGGTTTCTGTATATCTGATTATGAGTGCCGGTAGCTTTGTGATGCTTGCTGGTCTGGTATTGGCTGACGCGGCTATTTTTTTTCAAGAAATATTTTCGGGAATGGCTATTGGAATACTTGTAATGGCACTTCTTGTTGGAATACTTTTGATAGCCAAAGGAAATATTACCGTTTCATCTCATTACGAAAAAAACGCTGCACCGTTTTTCTTTATTATTGTTATAACCTGTTCAGTCGCGGTGACAGCGAAGATGTCTCCTTGTCTGTTGGAGTTCCTCTACAAGGTTTTATAGGAGAATGTAGTAATAAGAGTCCTGCCCCGTCTCCACGGACGCTTCAAAAGCCACAGGACTTACCCCACTAATGTAGCGGGGCAAGTCCAGAAAGTTGCCTGTCAAAAACGGGTTAGAACTCCACACTAACTTTACGAGTACCACCATGATTCGTTTATTTACACATCTGTTAGGCCTTTCTCTAAAAACTACCCCCGCTCTTCTCTCCGCCACACTCCTGCTCATATTCACATCCAACCAGCCACTCAACGCCGCCAGCAACGACGAACCATTTGCCGTGCTAGAAGCAAGCATTCCCGACATGCAACAGGCCATGGAATCCGGCCAGATAACAGCCCGTGAACTGGTAGAGCAGTATCTGATTCGTATCGCGCTGTACGAGGAGCGGGTTAACGCGGTGATTGCGGTCAATCCAAATGCGTTGGCGGATGCCGACCGGCTTGACGCCGAACGAGCTGCGGGACAGGTACGTGGGCCGCTTCATGGCATTCCGGTTGCTCTGAAAGACAATATCCATACCACCGACATGCCGACCACCGGCGGCGCTCTGGTGTTCCGGGATTTTGTGCCGCCCTATGAGGCGACGCTGACCACCAATCTGCGCAACGCGGGTGCCATCATTATTGCCAAGACGGTGATGACTGAACTGGCGAATTTTCTCGGTTCTGGCATGCCGGGCAACTATAGTGCGATTGGTGGTTATGGGCTGAACCCTTACGATCCCCGTCGTGACCCGCGGCAAGGTTTGGATGATGGCAGGCCGGTGATGGGCGTGGGTGGTTCGAGTTCGGGCATCGGCACGGCCATGAGTTTCTGGGCGGCCAATGTGGGCACCGAAACCTCCGGCTCCATCCTCTCGCCAGCCAACGCCAATATGCTGGCGGCCATCAAGCCAACGGTTGGGAGGATCAGCCGCTGGGGAATCATTCCCATCACCGCCGATCAGGACACCGCCGGACCGATGGCGCGCTCGGTGACGGATGCCGCCATCCTGCTGGGGGTGCTGGAGAGCATGGAACCTGATCTTCGTGATGCGGCAACCCGCCGTTGTGAGGCGCCGGCCAACAACGATTACACGCCCCATCTGCAGGCCGATGCTTTGCGAGGCGCGCGCATTGGTATACCCCGAGCGTTTTACTACGATCAGGCACAAGTCCCCGGCAGTGACGAACTGACGTTGACAGAACCCCAGGGCGGCATAAATGAAGAGGCTCGCGCTGTCATGGCCGCAGCCATCGACGTGTTGCGACAGCAGGGCGCGATCATCGTGGACCCAGCCGATATTCCCAGCGTCATTGACCAGGAAACGGCGCGCAACCTGCTTGCCAGCCCGCCCAGCAGTGTGCTGCCGTATGGCATGAAACGCGACTTTAATGCCTGGCTGGCGTCACTGGGCGACATGGCACCTGTGAGTACCCTGACGCAGCTGCGCGAATGGAATCTGGCCAATGAAGGCCGGGGAGCAATTCCTTACGGACAGGCACGCATTGATGAAGCCGATGCACTGGATTTGATTGAATCGCTTGCCGCCTACCAGAGCGACCGGGCACGGGATCTTTTCATAAGTGCCGAACACGGCATTGATGAGGTCATGGCCGAACTTAACCTTGATGCGCTGCTATTTCCAGGCTCTTCTGGCGCCGGCATCGCGGCAAGGGCCGGCTATCCCACCGTCATCGTTCCGTTTAGTCGTGTCGCGAATGAATTAGATCCGCCACTGCCCGAGGGCTTTAATGCCGAGCCACGCCCCTTTGGTATCAGCTTTAGCGGCACGGCCTGCAGCGAAGCACGGCTGATCGAACTGGCGTATAGTTTTGAGCAGGCTACGCGTGCGCGCATTGCGCCGCCGGATTTTCCCTGAGTTGAGCGAGGGCGTTACCAAACATGGATTTAATAGCAGCAGCACAAAATGATATGCGGGTCGCTTACGTTGGCGGAGCGCCGGGCATTGTAACCTCAGCAACAGCGTGGTTGGCGGCTGCCATTGTTGCCGCTGTTGTCACACCGCAGGCGGGTGTTGTTACGCTGGTGTTTGCTGGCATGCTCATATTCCCGGTGTCTGTTCTGCTCTGCCGCGTAATAGGCGCTTCCGGCAAACACAGCAAAGATAATCCTCTTGGGCCACTAGCACTTGAGGGTACTCTTTGGATGCTTCTGTCTATCCCTATTGCAATCGCCGCGTCGTTATACCGTGTTGAGTGGTTCTTTCCGGCCATGCTTTGTGTGATAGCCGGGCGCTACCTGACCTTTTCAACCTTATATGGCATGCGTATTTTCTGGCTGCTCGGCGCAGCGCTTGTGGCGGCCGCAAGCTTGTCGATTGTCTTTCAAGCGCCGGTGTTTGCAGGCGCGTTAGCCGGCGCATTGGTCGAGTATGTGGTCGGGACTTTAGTGTTTGTCAGGCACCAGCGCACGCTAGCGCAGCATTGAGGGTTTGTTATGTCTACCGTTATCGGCGCTCATGACATTGATGTCATCCCAACCTTACCCAGTCGGTCATTACCCGCAACCATCGCCTTTTATGCAAACCTCGGTTTTGAAGGTGAATTGATTGATGACAATTACGCGATAC
>CALQJO020000003.1 GCA_943330915.2 Rhodoferax sp. OV413
GCCTTAACCAGCGGTCAGCATCGTTGGCCAACAAGGGACTGTAGCCGTCACTGTCTTGCATTTGGGTATGGTTAAGTTGTGCGGTGACCGCGCCACTGAGCACAGGCAACTGCCAATCCAGATTAAACTGCCAGCCATAGCGGCTGTCGCCCGGACGCCCGTCTTTGATCGGATCGTTATTGAGTACGCTGAGTTCCGGGACCAGTTGCTGACTATTTTCTCCGAGCTGTAGCTGGCAGTTCAGTCCGATACTGAATTTCGATTCGATAGCGTTCAGACGACTCTGGTTGTGAAACAACTGGTGTTGCGCAGCCAAGCTGCTGAAAGGTTTACAACTACCGTACGCGTGTATGCTGACAGTACCGGGGTAAACATAGCGCCCTCCGGCCTCGGTGGCGGTGTATAGCGGGCTGCCTCCGAAGAACAGATGGCTCATACCAGTATTGAGCTGCCAACTCCTGTCCTGCTCCGGTTTGATATACGCGTAGCGGGTATCCAGCTGCAACAGATCTGAATCCTGGTCTTTACTGACGCGGCCACGTAAATCAACAGACACATTGTGCTGATGCTCAGGGGCAAGCTGGCGGTAACGAGCGCTGAGACGTAGATTTGCGTAAGCGCCTTCTATTGGCTGGTATTGTTCACGCAAGGGCAGCACCACGGAGTCGCCAGACAAGGTCAGCGTGATCTGATCCGGGGAGGGCGCACCATTCAGGTTGATGTCGTAACCGGCCATCAGGTCGCCGGTCACACTCATCTGCCGGGTCATGCCCTGCCAGTCATTCTGGCGCTGCTGCAGCATGGGGTTGAGATACTCAGGGACATCATCGCGCCCCAGAATTTGCTGATTCAACTCTAGTGCTGAAAATAGCTGACCCTGACGGAACAGCGCTTCGGCATAGTCAATCTGTGCACCACCATTGCCAGGATCGAGCAGCAGTGCTCTTTCCAATGCTTCCAGCGCATCTGACAGACTGCCTATGTTAAGCAGCGCTGCGCCCAGCAACGCAAAATACTCAGAACTTTGCAGGCATCGTTGCATCAGCGCCGACAGTTGTTGGTGCATCACTTGCCAGTTGGTGGCAGTGCCGGGGTAGAAGGAGGCAAGATCGGGACATGTCAGATTGTCTGACTGAAAAGTGGATAGCTCTTCAAGCGTCGTTGCTTGCTGCGTTTCCGTTGTTTGCGCCAGCACCAGCGGTGCAGGAGCTATCATTAGCAATCCCGGCAACAGCAAGGCAAGCCCACTGAATTGCATGCGCGGCATCAAGGCAAAGCGTCGCACCCGATTTCGCGAGCCTGACTTATTATCTTGGGGAGTGCGATTTACCATGTCCTAATTATCTTGATTCGTCGGACGCTAAGCAATCTTCATATCCGTGATGGCTGTTTTTAGGACACGCCTTTTGCTGATACCCGTTTTGCTGACACCGGTGTTTAGACCGGTAACACCGCATGGGCAACATCGGATTGCCGCATATTAACTGCGGCCACCTGAAATGACCTTGAGATTCAACTGCTCCTGACGTGCGCGGCGCTGGGTGGTCTCGTCATTAGCAGGGGCGAACAAGGTGTGGGGAATGCGCAGTCCGTTTAACAGGAAGCTGCCCTGTGACTCTGGCTTGAGGTCGATTAACTGACGCGCCACACACTCGCCCAACAGAATCGGCTGTGACAATTCAGCGGTCATCTCCTGTATGCGCAAAGCGATGGTTACAGTGTCGCCCAACAATGTATGGGTACGGCGCTGTGCAGGTCCAATAGAACCCATCAGTGCCGGACCCTGCTCAATACCGATACCCAGTGCCAATGGCTCAAGACCTGACGGTGGTTGCCGGGGCATATCGCGATGAATGGCGTCGAGCATCTCCTGCGCTGCGGCAAGTGAGGCGCGGGCACTGATCTCGTTCTGACCATCCCACACCGCGAGCAGGCCATCACCTTTAAACTCCTGTATGCGTCCGCCGTGGCGTTCGACGATATCTGTTGCACGCACAAAAAAGAAATGCAGCAGAGCAGCGGATTCTTCTGGCGGGCGAGCCTCACCAAAGGCAGAGAAATTGCGCAGATCTGCGCTAAGCAACGTGACATCACAGCGCCTGGCATTAATGCTGGAACTCGGCAGTGAGTAAGCTATCTCGCGAGCCACGTCACTGGGGAGGTAACTGTTGAGATTGCCAAAAATGCGGCTGCGCTCGGCGCGGATGCGGCTTTGCTCAAGGAGCAACAAGAGACTGGCTGCAACCAATGTATATAAAGAAGGCATTACCCAGCCTAACCACAACTGCTGGCTGACCAGCAACTGCCAATGCAACACTAACGCCAGAAGTGGCAGCAGTAAGCCCGCAACTGGCAATGCAAATGCCGAGAGTCGCTCACGGGCACCCGCCAAACCGTACAACGCCGCTGCAAACAGCGCCGTCAGCAGCAACAACAATGTTTCACTGCCACGCGGTTCATAGGGCATGGTGGTATCCAGCAGGCTGCCGAGCAAACGCGCCTGCAACTCCACACCCGGCGCAGAGCCGTTGTAGGGTGTTGGCACAATGTCACCCATACCAAATGCCGTTGCGCCAACCAAAACCCAGGCGTTTTCCAACAGACCAGGCTCAATGCGCCCCATCATCACGTCAACGGCAGAGACTGCCATAAAATTTTCGGGCAGATCCTGATAGGAAATACGGATGTTGCCTTCGTTGTCCAGCGGAATATCAAGTCCGGGGTAAGCCTGCAGACGCAGCACCTGGTCTGCACCGAACCAGCTGTCACCCTCCGTGACAGACGCCTGCCAGCTTGTTGACTGTGTCGCCTGCAACAAGGCGCTGATCACCAGCGTTGGGTAGGCTTGGCCATCCACGCAGACAAATGCCGGGATTTTGCGGATAGAACCGTCGGAATCAACCAATGGCGCAATGTGGCCTTTGGCAATTGTGGCAAACCCGCTGTGAGGGGCGATAAAACTGGTAGCAGAACTGCTGGCATCACAACTGACGCCCGTCAGTGCATGAGTCATCAACCCAGTTTGAACCTGTTGCGCTGACTGCAAAACCGGCACTTGGGCAATCACCGCCCCCCGGCTGGCCTGCAGCGCTGCAATAAAGGCGTCATCGCCTTCGCGAGGCTCCGGATAAACGATGTCATGGATCTGCAGCTGCACACCGGCAGTGTTCAGTGAGGTTACCAGTCGCGCCATGTCGTTGCGCGACCACGGCCATGGGCCGATCTCGGCCAGACTCTGCTCATCAATTGCGACGATGGTAACGCGCTCTTCCGGCACGTCTTCCGGAAACAATACCCAACCCTGCGCGCCAAGGCGCTCTTCAACAATGGTCAGGCTGCCACCAAAAACACCCGTCAGCAACAAGGTAGTGACGCCGGCAAGCGCCAGCATCAGCAAGCGACCACGTCCGGGCAACAGTCGCAAGGCCAGCGACAGGGGGTTAAACTGTTGAATGAGTTTACGCACAAGAATCATGATCAGCGCTTATCCCACAGAGTCAGACCCTGAATGCCGCCGGCTTCGAGCTGTTTCTCGAAGTAATAGCCCGCTTCCGCACCAGTCAGACTGACTGCCCCTGCCATGCGCTCGGTTTCAGATCGTGTGTAGAAGTAACCACCTTCATAGATAAAGCCGTTGGCGATAAAACTGACATCGCCGGTCAGCCTATGATTCATATTCAATTCGGTCGCAAAACTGCTGGTATTAAAATTGATATCCAGCGTTCCACCCTTAACAGTCATTGCCACCACTCCGGTCGCCGAGTGGTAGAACGCCTGTGCGCTGTGTAACGCAAAACTCACCGGGCCCAAGCCTTCCTGAACACGGGTTTTACCATCGCCGTCGCGGAACAACACGTAATCATTGTTACCTACCGTCACATCACGGCCTTGCCTGGCATCGACATAAGGCATCGTTAGTTTTTCCAAATCACCCTGGCCGGCGCCCCAACGCCCCCAAACCAGATTGCGGTCTGTCAGCACAGGCACAGGCACTGGTGCCACCGGTGTAAAATCAGGCGGCGTTACTGGAAGTACTACCGGCGGCGTAACCACCGGCGGGGTTACAATTGGTGGCGTAACAACGGGTGGCGTAACAACGGGTGGCGTAACAACGGGTGGCGTGACCGGCGCAGCAACGGCAACTTCCTGCTGGACACGCTTAGAAGTAACTGTCTCAAGGAAGACTTCGGTCGCCGCGGTTTTTTCGTCGGCCTGTGGCGGCTGTTCTTGCACTGCGAGCGCGAGCGCAACCTCGTCGCGCATCATGTCCGGATCGCGCTCCAGCGTTGCCGGCAGCAATTCAGGCACGCCCCCGGCGCTTTGCATCTCCAGTACCTGAAGGGAACTGTCGCTAAGCTCTATGGCATTTGTCAGACAAGGGCCAAAGGTGTCCGCGCTGCACTCGCTGGAGAAAGGCGCCATCACAATCACACCTTCATTCACAGCTGCTCGCACAGACTGCTGGCTGGCGCTCACCACAAAATCAGTCCCGCGCACACCAATCGCAGCGATCGGCGTATTCAGACGGAAACGTTCTCGAGCCGAACTGGCGCCTCTACCGGAAATTGAGCGGGTAACGCCTTCTTTTAGATCAAGCTTGATTGAGGTGTCGCCTGGCTGATCCGCCAGAAAATCATACTGGACAATATCCAGAATACTATCGGGACGCACGCTCACCAGAGCCTGGTCGATAAAACGTATATGAACATGGCCGTTGGACTCAGTCTGAATCCGATCGGTGGCATGCACCAAAGTACCTGGAGCTATCATGGTCCTTTGCTGCCCAGCACTCTCAATCCAGGCTCTGCCCAGTACCAAGCTGACTTCACCAACTGGCGGAAGAAACTCAGCAGAGACAGAAACCGCGAGACTGCCGGCATCAGCGACCCCAGACTGGGCAATTGCTGCAGTGGTGAGTGAACCCGACAAAATCAGGGCAACGCAGCATGTCAGCATCTGGCGCTTTTGCCCTGCTGTCAAAATAGTGTTGTCTGGATGTGGCGTCATGAGCACTAACCTCGATTTAGCACAGGCCCGTATCGTAACCGGCATACCCGTTTAGCTGAGTGACTACAATCACATAGTAGCGCTGTTTGCCACAGCCCTTCGCGTGAATTTGCTATTCCGGGCGCGATTACTATAATGACCCGGCCCGGCATTTTACAAAATCAGCCGTTTTTGAGGTCAAACTCAGGAAAAACACATTCATGCAGGTAACTCCTGAGCTTCTCAGTGCATTTCCCAGCCTGAAGCCTCTGCCACCAGCGACCCTTGCACGCCTCGCCCAAGAGTCTGAGGTTCGCAAGTTCGCGCGCCGGGGCGTGGTCATGACAGCCGGTGTCCGAGAGGAATTTGTGTGTTTTCTGTTTGAGGGCCGCCTGCAGGGCGTCGATTTCACAATCGATGGTCGCGAAGTTGGTCTTTATTTCGTGGAGCCCGGCGACTTTTGCGGAGAGCTGGGGATGTTTGACCACGGCCCGCAGCCGGAATTTGTCATCGCCCTGACCGCCGCCGTGACTGTGTTTGTGCCGATGGAGAGCCTGCGACTGGTCACTATGGAAAATCCCGTGCTTCTTAAACTGCTGGGACAGAGGCTGGCAGCTCGCGTCCGGCAGTTAACCCGCCAACGTTCTTTGCTCGGACTACCCAACATCAGCCAGCGCGTGTGCTGTCAGTTGTGGCTGCTTGTATCAGACGATGCCAGACAGCATCTGCAGTCCAGCGTGATTAACAATCCACCTACGCACATGGAAATTGCCATCATGCTGAACCTTAGCCGTGAGACTGTCAGCCGCGTTTTTCAGATCCTGCAGACCCGCAATATTGTCCGTCGCGACGGCACCAGCCTGCTGCACGTTAGCGATTCTGCAGCGCTGAAGCGATTGGCTGACGGCTCTGAAGAGCTGTGACTGCGGTCACACACATTGCGGTAAGCAATTATGCTCATTAGTCTTTTTCCAATATGCAGGTATATAATCACGCCATTCTTGAAGCCAGACTTGAATACGCAAGTGTTGATCACAACAATAGGGTTTTGTTGAAAGTCTGAAAAAGTACCACTGACGAAGATTATCTGATGAACAATACCAAGAAGACCGGGGGTTTCCCCGAACTCGCCGACGCACTTAAATCAATACGCAGTTATTTTATGTACGCCGGATTATTCAGTGCAGCGGTGAACCTGCTGATGCTGGTGCCGATATTTTACATGCTGCAAGTTTACGACCGGGTGATGACAAGCGGCAGCTTGCCAACGCTGACCATGCTGACGCTGCTGATGTTGTTTCTGACCCTGGCGATGGGCGGGTTTGAATGGGTGCGATCCATGATTTTGATCAGTGCCAGTAACCGCATTGAACACAAATTGCGCACACGGGTTTTTGACGCTGCGTTTAAAAATGCGCTTTACACCGGCAATACCGGCAGCAGTAATCAGGCCATGTCTGATCTATCTAATTTGCGGCAGTTTTTGACCGGCAACGGCATATTTGCGTTTTTTGATGCTCCATGGTTCCCAATTTATGTAGCCGTGATGTTCATGTTTCACCCCTGGTTCGGCATTGTGGCAATTGTTGCCGGCATAGTGATGGTAACGTTCGCGTTTGCCACAGAAATGGTCACGACCAAAAAGTTAAAGGATGCCAATACCAAGGCAAGCCGCGTTGGCGCACAGATAAATGGCAGTTTGCGTAACGCCGAAGTAATTGCCGCTATGGGCATGGGTAACAATATTCGCAACCAACAGGAGAGGCAGTCTGATGAAGTGTTGGTTCTGCAAACCGAGGCCAGCCAGTCAGCTGCCGGGCTGACCAGTCTTTCCAAAACCTTCCGTATGGCAGTGCAATCCCTCATTCTTGGCTTGGGTGCATTACTTGCCCTTCAGCAACAAATTTCCCCTGGCATGGTGATTGCCGGCTCTATGCTGCTGGGACGCGCACTGGCGCCAATCGATATTCTGGTTGGCACCTGGAAGGGCTTTTCTGTCGCCAGGGCCCAGTATGAGCGCCTGGGTCAACTGCTGGAGAATATTCAGGCCGAGAAAGACACCATGACCCTGCCGGCGCCCAAGGGAAATCTAAGTCTGTCGCAAGTGGCGATTGTCCCGCCCGGGTCACGGACACCCGTTGTGCAAGGCGTCAACATTGAACTGTCAGCAGGTGAAGCTTTGGGTATTGTCGGCCCAAGCGCCTCAGGCAAATCGACGCTTGCGCGCGCTATCCTGGGTATCTGGCCGGCGGCCAATGGCAAGGTGAGGCTGGACGGCGCCGACATCAGCACTTGGAAGCGCACGGAGCTGGGGCCCTATGTGGGATACCTGCCACAAGATATTGAACTGTTTGACGGCAGCATCTCGGAAAATATCTGTCGCTTTGGGCCAATTGACTCTCAAGCAATTGTCGCGGCTGCTCAAATGGCCGGTGTGCATGAGATGATTTTACGTCTGCCACAGGGTTACGACACAGTAATCGGCAGCAACTCCGGCGCGCTGTCTGGCGGTCAACGCCAGCGTATTGGTCTGGCACGGGCTATTTACGGCATGCCAACATTATTGGTCTTGGATGAACCAAATTCTAATCTAGATGACCAGGGCGAGCGTGAACTGGTTCAGGCACTGCTGCGCATCAAGGCACAGGGTTGCACAGTCATTGTAATCTCGCACCGCACCATGGTCCTGCACAGCATGGACAAGTTGCTGGTGATGAAAGATGGCTCGCCAGTTGCTTTTGGGCCGCGCGAACAGGTGCTTGCGAGTCTGATGGCCCAAGGCGAAGCTAAACGCGCGTAGATCATTTTTCGACAGCTACTTTTAAAGTAAAGTTGCCAACGTAATTTTTGTAGGGTGGATATTGACAGTGGCACGGATAATCGAACATTCAAATAAACTAGCCGGCGAACAGGCAAGCGTCGTTGCCAGCGACAAAGCATCCGGTAGTGCGGTGATCACCTCCATGAACAAGCCCAAAAATATCGGACTGATGATGTTTTTTCTGGTGTTTGGCGTGTTTGGTATCTGGGCATCCGTCGCGCCGATTGAGGGTGCTGCGCATGCACCTGGCTCAGTGACGGTACGCTCTAACCGCCAGCTTGTTCAGCATCTGGAAGGCGGTATTGTTAAAGAAATAGTTGCCCGCAATGGTGATCAGGTGCGGGCCGGCGATGCGTTGCTGATCCTTGATGACACTCAACCCCTTGCGCAACTGGAAATTACCAACCTGCAATACCTGGCGATGCGTGCCATGGAGGCAAGATTGATTGCTGAGCGCGACGGCCTTGAGCAAATTAACTTCCCTGCAGACTTGTCAACGCTTGCTCAGAACGCTGAGTCGGAAATTTCATCACAAACTCAAGTTTTTTTGACCCGCAAAGCGGCACTGGATGGCAGTGTTGAAGTGCTGGAGCAGCGCATAGGTCAGTTGCAATCCCGTTTGGGCGGTCTGCGCGCATTGCAGCAAAGCAAACAGGATCTTGCAGACTCATTTGCAGAGGAATTGCGCGATGTGCAGTCGTTGTTAGTTGAAGGTTTTGCCGATAAAAACCGAGTACGTGAACTGGAGCGCAATGCCGCGCAGTTGCGTGGCGAAGCAGCTGAATTGACCGCCAATATTTCATCCACCGAAATTGAAATTGGCGAGACGCGTTTGCAGATTCTGCAACAAGAGCATGAGTTTCAGAACGGGGTTGCCAATGAACTGGCTGAAGTGCAAACCGGACTTAAAGATGCGAATGAGCGGTTAACCGCCTTGCGATCCATTGTGCAGCGCACCACTATCACCGCTCCAGTGGACGGCATAGTCAACGGCATGCAGGTTCATACGGTGGGTGGTGTGGTGCCGCCAGGTCAGCCGCTGGCTGACATCGTGCCGCAAAACGAGGAGCTTATTGTCGAGGCGCGCATTTCGCCTATGGACATTGATCGCGTCGCGATCGGCCAGGTAGCAATGGTGCGTTTTTCAAGTTTCTCCAGTTCGGTACCCAACATATTCGGAAATGTCATTAACGTGTCGGCCGATGCACTGGCAGATCCAAACACTGGCATGGCCTATTACAGTGCGCGCGTGGAGGTCACCCCGGAAGGATTGAGAGACCTCGGCAGTCTGACACTGATACCTGGAATGCCGGCAGATGTATTTATTTCTACCGGTTCGCGCACATTGGTTCAGTACCTGATGAAACCCTTAACAAGTGCGATGGCGCGCAGCTTTATAGAAGATTGATGACTATGACACGCGTGTCCCCATTCGCTTTAAACACACCCTGTGCCGGTTGGTATCTCCGCACACTGGGCAGCGCCAGCCTGTTGTTAATTGCGGCACTTGGCGCTTATTCGCCAATGCCGGCGTTGTCACAGACAGTTGAATCGCAAAACGAAAGCAGCAGCGCACTGGAAACAGGCATCGGTCAGACATTGGAAGATTTTTTTACCGCAGCATTGGAATACAGCCCACGACTGCAGGTTGCCCAAGCCAAACGTGACATCGGTGCTGCGCGTCGGCGCGGAGCCAATGGCCAACTGCTGCCACAAATCAGCGCCAGCGCCAGCTTGTCTGAAAATCGGCAGGATGCCCTGAATCGTGTCAGCGAATACAGCGGTGAACGCCTTGCTCTGGTGCTGCGCCAGGTGCTGTTTGACTGGCGTATTTTTTCACAGCGTGGCCAGGCTTACGCGATGGAAAACCAGATGGAAGCGGAATACTTCGCTGAACTATCGGTAGTATTGACCAGCGTAGCCGAGCGCTACTTTGATGTCTTGCAGGCAGAAGACGCTTTGCGATCAATTCAGTCTGAGCGCGAGTCTGTCGCAAATCAGGTTAATCAGGTCGAACGCCTGTACGGCCTGCAGATGGCGCAGATCACTGATTTGTATGATGCGCAGGCGCGATTGTCTGCTGTTGAGGCTGAAGAATTATTGTTGTCCAGCGACGTCACGCTGACCCGCGACGCCTTGCGTTCGGTTAGCGGTATCGGTGTCGGCAACCTGTATGTGCTGGGGGAGAATACGGATCTGCCGGATGTTGATGGCACTGCAGAGGAATGGGTGCAGCGGGCCAGACAGGGTAATCATCAAATTCGTGCACGCGAGTACTCAGTCGAAATCGCAGACCGTCGGGTATCTGAGCAACGTGGCGCTTATATGCCCCGCGTCAATCTTATTGTCCAGCAACAACGCTCCGACCTGGGTTTTGACAATATCCCTATCAACCGCACGGATACCGGCTATATTGGTCTGGATATTTCGATGCCGCTATTTGCCGGTGGCTCGATCCGCGCCGGTGTTAGTGAAGCCATCAGCCAGCAATCAATTGCCCGCAGTGAGCTGCGACAGCTGAATCTGGATGTCAGCGAGCAAACAAGGCTGTCGTTTCTGCGGCTTAAAGCAGCTGAACGCCAGATAGAAGCGTCCGAAAAACTACTGGAATCACGCACCCTGGCAACCACCGCAAGACGCCGGGGGTTTGAATTGGGCACGGTCACCAGTGTGAATGTGCTTGACGCGGTGCGTGAACAGTTTGTGGCCGAGCGCGATCTGCAGCGTATCCGTTACGACTATATCCGCCTTAGCCTGTACCTGCGGCGGGACGCCGGGGTGCTCAGCTCTGATGATCTGGTGGATATCGGCAGCCGGCTTGATCAACCGCTGCGGTAAATCAAGGCATTAGACTGCAATAGCCGGGTTTACTCCACCAGCAAATTGATTGCCTGCTGGTGGAAATATAACTCGGACGGGTTGCTGTCCAGACCATATCCCATCAGAAAATCGACGCTGATGGTGGTGATGTTCAAATCCGCCGCTGCAAAATTTTTGAGTATTTCGAGTTTCTCTACCGCCTTAAGGACTCGACGTTCAGCGACTGGCACTGGCTCAACGGAGGGTCTGTAAGTGACAAAACTGCCGGCCGCATTTTTCACCAGCGTTTCACCATCACTGGTAATCGCCGCCATCACCAGAAACCCCGGCTGCCCCTGATGTCGCGGATCAACGTGAATCTCACCCAACACATCAAAGCGCTGAGCTGGTGT
Source organism: Rhodoferax sp. OV413 (assembly GCA_943330915.2). Classification (GTDB taxonomy): domain Bacteria; phylum Pseudomonadota; class Gammaproteobacteria; order Pseudomonadales; family Pseudohongiellaceae; genus Pseudohongiella. The sequence goes on from CALQJO020000003.1 coordinate 11,020, forward strand.
CACGCGGTTGCTGAAGGATTGTCCGCCATCGCGGGTAACTCCGCCAAAAAAGCGCGCCTCTGCCTGCCCGCCCTGGAAACTTTGACGCCCTGCCAGCGGCAACAATGCTGGCGAGGTGGAGGTAACCGACAAACGATATGGGCCTGTGTTGGTCAAGCCGCTACAGACATCCTGCAGACTGCTGTAAGTGTTGACCATCACAATATAGCGACCCGGTGTTAGATCCGCCTGAACTGATGGAGTACAGTTACCCTGGCGACTTTCACCGGTCTGCAGAATTTTCAGTTTTTCATCCGCCAGCAACAAAACACCATGCAGAGCGCCACCGGCTCTGCTCATACCAATATTGACGCGTTTGTTTTGCGTGACATCGAACGTGTAGATGTCCACAAAGCTGGTATCGCTACCACCGACAATCAGCTGTTGTACGCGGCAGTCCCCGTTTGACAGTTGCCCAGCCAACCAACCAAAGCGCAACGCTGTGTTTATGCAGTTTTTGAGGCCGCCATACAGGGTGTTGACACCCTCGATATCATCTTGCTGCAGCTCGTAGAGGCTGCTGATGCGGGCATTCATTATCGCGGGGCGCGTATTGTCATGCCCAAGACCGATGACATGTCCCAACTCATGCAATGCCACACGCCTGAAATCGTACTCCGTTCTGCCGTTGGCTCCGCCACGCGGAGGACCATCGTAAACATCAAAATTCAGATTGGCATTGAAGACAATGTCCGCCTCAACAATATCAGCAGACCCGAGGATATTTGGCTCCTGAAAGTACAAAGTGACGGCCAGCGTGGTATCAGGGAGCGCGTTACCACATTGTGTTGTCCGAAAATCTGAGCCGTTAAGAAGGTCAGGCCGCTGCCCCGCTGTATAGCCAAAACACGGGTCCCGGTATTCGTTAATGATGTTAAAGGCAAAGTCGGTTTTGTCGTTCCATTGACGGGCTGCTTCCGCCATGGCATCTGCCCACTTGATGCCGCTGCGCGACACACCAGGCACGTTGACATACACCGTGGTGACCGCGCCCGGCCATTTACTGCCATTGGTGCCAATGTCATACGCCTGCGATCCGCTGAAAACGCCGGTCAACATCAGCAAACATACCAGACGCTTCATCAGGGCACCTGCCTTTGCATGTCCAGCACCGATTGCAGCTGTCCGCGGAATTCATCAGCACTTATGGCCGACTCAGCCGGCAGGTCATAATCAACAATGACACCTAGGGCAGCACCGTTGTCATCCAGCACCGGCAAAGCATCACCCACACGTTCAGTGACGTTGTCCGCCTGAGGTTCAACCGCCAACGCAATACCGGTGACCGGCGCGTGTTCAGCAGACAGCACCCGTGTTTCCCCAGTCGAATCTGTTTCCAGCAGAAAGTGCCCTTGTGACCAACCGACCAGCGGATGAATCAGGGTTTCCTGCAGTGACTCAACAAAAAAGATACCGGTGTCACCTTGTGCTGGCATTTGCATGCCTTGCACCACTAAACGGCGGCCGTCCACTTCGCCACCTAAAAACTGCAGGGTAATGCCGGTATCGGCGTAGTTGCCTTTGATGACGCTGATTACCTCAAAGGTGACATTGGTATGGATACTTCGCGGCCCGGTTTGCACTACTTCAACATCGGTGACGCGGCCTTCAAAAATCAGCTCTGCGCTCTCCGCCACTTCTTCAAAGGACAGTTGCAGCACGGTGGTGGCAAACGCCGGCAGGCTCAGGCTTACCAGCAACACGCTGATCAATGACAGACAGCGCGATATCCCCAGCGTTTGCTCAGCAAACCTGTGCCTAAAAAACCTGTGTGTTAACCGCTTTTGCATCAAGAACATTTGCATTAACAAAACTTCTCCCCCGGGACCGTTGGGCTTAAAACCACAGTTATCATGGTTATCACCTCGCATTAACTGTTGCGCATGGCATTAATAACCTTAACCAGTTCGTGGCGCCAATGTTCCGGAGCACAATGCAGCTGAGCGATGGTGTCTTGCTTGTCTAACACGCTGAACGATGGTCGTTTTGCGGGTGTCGGGTAGGCAGTTCCCGGGATCGCCCGGATGGGAACTGCTTTGTATAACAGCCCAGCTCTGAGCGCTTCATCCTGAATAGCGACTGCAAAATCGTACCAGCTGGCGACGCCGGCATCACTCCAGTGCAGGATACCCGCCGGTTTGTGCTGCAGCGCGGCATCAATACAACGCGCCAGACCCCATGTGGACGTGGGTGTACCAATCTGATCGTCGACCACACTCAGACTGTCTTTTTCAGCCATCAGGCGCAACATGGTTTTCAGGAAATTGCGGCCAAACTGCGAGTACACCCACGACGTGCGCAGCACCAGACTGTTGGCAGGGGCCAGGTAGCGCACATGCAGCTCGCCTTCCAGCTTAGTGCGGCCATAGATGCTCAGCGGATCGGTTTGATCTGTCGGCGTGTAGGGCCGGTACATTCGTCCACTGAAGACAAAATCGGTTGAAATGTGCAGCAACCACGTTTGATTTTCTGCTGCCCAACTGGCCAGATATTTCGGGCCGGCTGCATTGGCGGCGCGCGCAGTCAGGTCGTCCTGCTCGGCCGCATCCACAGCGGTATACGCCGCAGCATTGATGATGGCATCGGGTTTGATTTCTGACAATCGGGCACGCAGTTGTGACTCGTTGCTGATGTCCAGCTCTGCACGAGTCAGCGCGATTACCTCATGACCGGCCGGTGGCAGTGTCTGCTGCAAGGTCAGACCCAGCTGCCCTTGCGCTCCCAGCAGTACAATTTTCATTCGTTATCCTCGGTACGGCTGTGGCAACAGATCGGGTTCAGGTTGGTGATGTCAGATAGGCCGGCGCATCTGCGAAGACCAACCCGCGGCGGTCTTTATCTGACAGCACCGGTTCAGTACCCGCCGCGATTGGCCAGTCGATGGCCAGCACCGGGTCATTCCACAACAGGCTGTGCTCGTCATCGGGGGCATAATAGTCGGAACATTTGTACACCATCTCTGCAGTGGCGCTCATCACGTAAAAGCCATGTGCAAACCCGGGTGGCACCCATAACTGCAATTTGTTTTCTGCCGACAAGACCTTGCCAACACTGTGTCCGAAGGTCGGAGAGTCTGCGCGCATATCCACCGCCACATCATAAATTTCGCCCTGCACAACACGCACCAGTTTGCCTTGCGGCTTTTTCAGCTGATAGTGCAGACCACGCAGAATGCCTTGACCCGAACGGCTATGGTTGTCTTGCACAAAGCGAGTGCCGGGCAGTGTGGTATCAAAAAATGACTGCCGGAACACTTCCATAAAAAATCCGCGATGATCGCCATATACCGTGGGCTCAAACAGCAACACATCGGGGATGGCGGTAGGGGTGATTTTCATAGTTGGGCGAGTACTCCGGGGTTGGGATCAATCCACAATGTTGCTCAAAAAGTTTTCTGTATCACTTGCGGATCAGCTTCAACAGATATTGACCGTAGCCGCTTTTTGACAAGGGCGCAGCCAGTGCACGCAACTGGTGCTCATCAATAAAACCATTGTGGTAAGCAATCTCCTCCGGGCAGGCAATTTTTAAACCCTGGCGCTCTTCAAGCACACGTATGAAGTTAGCTGCATCCAGCAAAGACTGCACAGTCCCGGTATCCAGCCACGCCGTGCCGCGGTTGAACAGCTCAACCTTCAGGTCGCCGCGCGCCAGGTACACTTTGTTCACGTCGGTGATCTCAAGCTCCCCGCGGGCAGAGGGTTTGATAGTTTTGGCAACATTCACCACGTCGTTGTCATAAAGATAGAGCCCGGTCACCGCATAATTGGACTTGGGTTTCAGGGGCTTTTCCTCTAGGTCAACGGCAACGTTGTTCTCGTCAAGCGCGACTACACCATAACGCTCGGGGTCATTGACGTAGTATGCAAACACCGTTGCGCCCTTTTCCTGCCGCACAGCATTTTGCAGTTTGTCTTCCAGCGCATTGCCATAAAAAATATTGTCGCCCAGAATCAGGCAGACACTGTCGTCACCAATAAACGATTCCCCAATCAAAAATGCTTGGGCGAGTCCGTCCGGGCTGGGCTGTTCGGCATAGTGCAGGCTGATTCCCCATTTGCTGCCGTCACCCAGCAAGTGCCGGTAAAGCGGTAAATCAGCCGGCGTGGTAATAATCAGAATTTCGCGAATGCCGGCCTGAAGCAGTGTGCAAAGCGGGTAATAAATCATGGGCTTGTCGTAAACCGGCATCAGCTGCTTACTGACAGAAATGGTCATGGGATGTAACCGTGTTCCCGTACCGCCCGCCAGAATGATGCCTTTTGTGGTCTGTTTGCGGGCTGCTGTCGGTATGGGCTGCATAGTCAAATCCTGCGTAACGCTACTTATCCATGGCTGCCACAATCTGCGGCAGGGTGTTAAAAAATGTCGAGCGTGGAGTATAGCCAAGTTGGGCAAGGCTTGCCGCACTGTCCGCGCGGTAATTACGGGTCAGCGCACGATATGAGCGCAATCCGGGAGAGTTCTTCAGTGGCAACAATCGACCCGCTATTTCCAGCATCAATGCTGCGGCAAAAAACAGTTGCCGCGGGGTCGCCCATGTCGGCTGGACTTTCCCAAAGGCCTCGCGCATGGCTTTTTCAACCTGCTTGATTTGATAGGACTCGCCATCACTGAGCACGTAAACCGGCGCAGCGGTCGAGGCCTTGGTCGTGTCTGTGTTCGGATGAGCCTGCTGAGCAACCCGTATCAACGCTGCACACAAATCCTCCACCCCGATCATGGAGAAGGCGTTGTCAACGTGCGGTAACGGCAGCAACACGCCTCTGCGAATGAAGCGCAGCAAGGTCATCAGATTGCCTTTCATGCCAGGGCCATACACATTGACAGGGCGAACAATGCTGACGGCTATTTTTCCTTGTGCATGAGCTTCATTCAACAACTGCTCTGCCTGCCACTTGGAGTCACCGTACGCGGTGCGCGGCTGGTCATACGCCGGATCTGCGAGGATGCTGCTGACATACACAAAGTGTCGGACACCTGCGTCGACTGCCGCGTTCAACAAATGTTGTGTTCCGGCGACATTAACCGCATACAGATGCCGTGTCTGTGCATGATTGACATGAGCGTACGCCGCCAGATGAAAAACTGTATCAATGCCGTCGCATGCGTATCCAAGACTGACGGGTAACAGCAAGTCATGCACTGGCCTGCTTAACACGTGGACAGGTAATGCAGATTGATGCAGATGACTGAGCAGCGTTTGCCCGACAAAACCCGTTGCTCCACTGACCAGCACTGGCAACGCCGCTGCGGTGCTCATACCCAGCGCCAGCCGTGAGCGTTGAAAAATCGCACCAGTGATCGGCCAAACATCAGAATGTGCCGCAAACCCTTGCGCGCACTGTGGCCACCCAGATGCGTGATGTTCATGGTGGGGACATAACTCAGGGCACCCAGTTGATGGGCGCGGATCGACAAGTCAAAGTCCTCAAAATACAGAAAATATCCGGGATCAAAACCATTCAGGGATTGCAGCGGCGCATGCCGGAATAGCATAAAACAACCGCTGATCAGCGGAATGTCGTCCGTGGGCTTGTCCCGAGGAAGGTCTGACATTTCATAATGGTCGAGGCGGCGCCGGAACATCGCCTTGACCCGGACAGGCGCAAAACCTCTGAGTAAAAAGTCCAACACACTGGGAAAGCGTTTACACGCAGAGACGATATCGCCATCACCGTTTTGCACTGCAGGCGCTACCGCCACAGCGTGTGGGTGCGCTGTCAGCCACGCCAATCCTTGTACCAGGGCATCCCTTGCCAGGAATACGTCCGGATTTAAAATCAGATAAAAATCCTGAGTGCGTGCCGCGAGTCGTTCAATCACCAGATTGTGACCACGACCATAGCCGATATTGCCATGCCCGCTGATCAATTTCCGGGTACAGGGTATGGTTGGCGCAGGCAATGAATCCAACAGCGATAGCAGGTTCTGCTGATTCTGCGGCGCATCGGCATTGTCCACGAGGGTAATCCTCAGCTCAGTGATCAGCCCTGCCAAAAAGGCCTCATCCGCGGCAATTTGCAGAGATTCCAAGGCGTTGGTAATGACCGGCACATCGAGGTGGTAAACCACCACAGAGACTGTCAGGCAGGGTTGATGGGCCGGCGCGGTCATTTATTCGGTAATGATCCTGTCGCCAAACGGTGTACGGATCAAACGACCGCCTGGCGGCACATCGGAGGGATCAATCCGGCGAGGGCGGAAGCGTTCCCCTTCCATCACTTCCATCACTTCCAGAGGCATGCCTTCACTTTCTGCCCGTTCACGTGCTGCACGCAGCGCTGCGGCAAAGGGATTGTCCGCGGGAACTTCACTGGCCATGGGCTCGGCGCCCGAAGCAACAGGAGTGTCAGCGGTGGCTACCGGTTGCTGCACCGGTGGCAGTGGTGACGCCGTGGCAATGCTCAGGCGCGCTTCTGTGCCACTGGTGCAACGGACGCCTTTGTCAGCCCTCTCCACGCAAGGTGATGACGCTGGGTGCAAGACCACCAGTTCACGGGCATTGGTTGCCGACACCATGTAACCGGGATATCCGGGAATGACGACCGGCACATTGGGATCAAGATTGACCGACACAACAACGCCGGATGGGCTGCGCACCATTGCCCGCCAGCGACTGCCCACACGGCTGGTGCCAATCAAGGTAAAGGGCTCAGTATTACTTGGGGAAACTGTTGACGAGGGAACTGACAGAATTTGTTCATACGCAGGCTGAGCCTGTCGCTCAACCGGCTCAAACAGGTTCAGCGTCTGTGCATTTTGTGCGGCAGCGCTACTGACCAGCAGGGTGAACATCAGCGCCAGCGCAGACTTTACCCACTTATCGCTGTTTCTGTCTGACATGTTAGACCCCGGTCACGTGTGTTGGTAATAACTATGACGCAGGATGTTAACGTCTAGTTTGCTCAGTTTCAAAATTGTGTGCTGACAAAATATGGGTTTAGGGCTTTTTGTGCAGCCTGCGCCAGATCAAGACTTAAATCGTCTGGCTGATAGGCATAAAAAGCTTCCGCATGACTACAAGTCGGGGGCATCGAGAATGTACGTGCTTTATTCAGCGCCATAATCATGTCGGGATAATTGTTCTGACTGTTCTGGCTGACGTAGACCTGCATGGCCTGCTCTTTGATCCCCCGCACCGCAGTGATATCCATCAGCCGATTTACCGGGCTTTGCACACTGATTTCATAAGACCAGGCGCTGGGTCGCTGGCCTCGCCAGGGCCGTTGATACAGGCGCTGCAAGGCCTGCCAAACCAGTTGAGCAGTCCCACGATGGTCGGGATGCAACTCCAGCACGCCCGGAAAAAACACGGTGGCGGCGGACTTTTCGGTGATGGCCGCCAACACTCTTTCAATCAGATCATGCTGTGGCAGCAACCCGCGATCCGGTTGATCCCAGGTTTGTAATGAACTGACACCCAGAATCTGACAGGCCTGCTCAACCTCCTGCTGTCGTCGCAATACCAGTGCTGCAGCGTCTGGTGTACCGGCAGCGTAGGGCCCGCCCAGCGCACCATCCGTCAGCACCACCACATGGGTCTGGATGCCGGCATTTGCAGCCAGGCGCAGCGCCCCTCCCATTCCGAAGGTTTCATCATCGGCATGCGGCGCAAACACCAGCCACGGCCCATCGGGCAACAGGCAGGATTGATAAGGTACTAACAGGTGTTCTGGAGTCATGGAGCCGATTGTAGGTCCTTTTGTCGGTTTTTTTTAGCGCTTTCTGGCGACACTGCGACCTTTCATGCTTAAATCTGGAGCCTGTCAGGCAACGATATCAAACCACACATTCAGATGAAGTCGCTAATCCTCCTCCGTGATTGGATACAGTCTCCGTTTCGCCATTTTCGGCTATTTCATCAATTTGTTCGTCAGGAATTCAGCGGCCAGTTTGCCGGATCGCTGGGCGGTTTTTTGTGGTTGTTTGTGACACCCATCTTCAACATCGCTATTTACTCCTTCATTTTTAGTGTGGTGTTCCGTGCACCCGTGCCGGAAAATTTCGGTGATGTGCCGTTTGTGGTTTTTCTGATGATCGGCTATCTGCCCTGGTTTGCATTTGCGGATGCCATGGGTCGCGCCAGCAGTCTGCTGCTGGACAAGGCGCCGCTGATCACCAAGGTGATGTTTCCTGTCCAGCTGATTCCACTGGTGGGAACCGTCATTCCATTTATGGTGCACGGCATTGCCTTTACTGTGTTTCTGGTTTATCTGAGCACTCAGGGCTTCTTCAACAGTGCGTGGTTATGGCTGCCGCTGGCATTTTTGCTGCAGTGCCTGTTTACACTGGGTCTGGTATCGGTGTTGTCAGCATTGTGTGTGTTCTTGCGCGATGTACAGCAAATGGTGGCGCTGATGTTAACTGCGTGGTTCTTCCTGACACCCGTGATTTATCCGCTCTCCATGCTGCCAGAGCAGTTGCAGCCACTCATGATGTTTAATCCCATGCACAGTTTTGTGCAGTTTTATCGTGAAATTATTGTGCTGGGTGATTTTTCTCTGCCTCATTTTTATGTCATGGTGCTGTCAGCGGCCATCAGTTATCTCTTCGGTGGCTGGCTATTTATGCGCATCAAACATGCCTTCGGGGACGTTTTGTAACATGTTCAGTATCTCCGTTGAAAACCTGCATAAGAACTTCCGCCTCTACGCCCGGCCGCAGGATCGTTTGCTTGAACTGCTGCTTCGCAAACCGCGACACCGTGTGTTTGAAGCCTTGCATGACGTGTCCTTTAACGTGCTGGAAGGCAAAAGTCTTGGCATCATTGGCGACAATGGTGCGGGAAAATCCACCTTGATGAAGCTGCTGGTCGGTACGCTTGAGCCCAGCGCAGGCAGTATCAGCATCAAAGGCCAGGTGGCAGCGCTGCTGGAACTGGGAGCGGGTTTTCACCCGGAGTTCAGCGGACGGCGCAATATCTATCTGAACGCGTCGTTGCTTGGCGTGCCCGATGACGACATCGTCAGCCTGGAAAACGACATCATCGAGTTCTCCGAGCTGCGCGATTTTATTGATCAGCCGGTGAAAACCTACTCCTCGGGTATGTACGTGCGACTGGCATTTTCGATTGCCACCATGGTGCGCCCCGATGTGCTGGTGATAGACGAAGCCTTGTCGGTCGGCGACATTGCATTTCAGAAAAAATGTGTGCAGCGCATGAATGAATTCCGCCAGCAACAGAAGACCATGGTGTTCTGCAGCCACTCCATGTACCACGTACAGGAGTTGTGTGACACCGCCATCTGGCTGGAGCGCGGCCGTATCCGCGAGATGGGCAAAAGCGAAGACGTTGTTGCGCATTACGAGGATTATTGCAACAGCCAGCGCGTGTATACCAAAGGTCAGGAGCAGGTGCAGGTGCATGACTCGGAAGCATCGGCCGCTGCTAAGGACTGCCGTATCCTCTATACGCGGGTGCTGGATGAAGAGGGCAGGGTGATTGACTCGGTAACACCGCTGCAGAACATTGTTCTGGAAATGCAGGTCGAAATGCTCAACGACAATGTGCGTTGTTATTTCGGGTTTGCGATGATGAAAGACCTTGATGCGGTGATGTCTTCATACCTTGCCACCGAGCGTCCGGAAGTCGAAAACGGCCCGTTCCGGCAAGGGGAAATCGTCACCGTGCAGGTCAGGTTGCAGGCTATGGCGATGCGCATGGGCGCGTTTCATTTGCTGGGTGGTGTTGCCGATGAAAGCGGCCTGTTGTGGTACGAAACCAAGCTCAGTAAGGAAGTTAAAGTCACAGCCAATAAGGGTCTGGGATCTTTTGTGATGGCATCGAGCTGGTCAGTCAAGCGGCGGCAATAGGCCAATATCCACGCCGGGCGGAGAATAATCCGGCAGCTGTGCGTACGGATGTACCATGTAAACCCGGGGCAAGGTACTGAACGATCGCACCTCAATCACCTGCAAAAAAGCTTGTGCTGTCGTATCCTCGTCATCATCGGCGGAGTAGGCGTAAATCGAAAAAAAGCTGGAGGTATTGAGTCCCAGCCAAGGTGAAATTTCCACCATGACTTCAATCGGAATCCATTCTCCCAATTCATTGATGGTTTGGATGTCCCGTTGTTCGCGCAGCGCAAAGATCGCCTCTACTGCCTCTAGGGTCATGCCCGGCAACAACATCAGAGCTTCACGTGTGGCAAGATTTGGATTAACCGCAGACGAATTTCCATAGATGGTAAAGGCGGCCTCCAGATTAAGATCACCAAACAGTTCATCAAAACCACGTATCAATCGCAATTCCTCAACCGAATCGAGTTCCGCGTTATTGCGCGTGGTGTACGGCGGCTCCAGCTCCAGATACGTTTCGTCCTCCGCACCTAAAGAATCAGGCACATCGTTCAGATCAGTCCAGTCGGACCACGCTGCCAACAATTCCTGTACCTGTCTGGGGTCAGCATCCTCCCCTCCCAGTTGTTTTTCGATGACCTGTTGCAGGCGCGACCGATCGATACGATTCAGATTTATTTTGCCCGCGTGGTCATATATACGGATACGCACGTTTTCATCTGCCGCGTAATGCAGGCTCAGTGCCTGTCCATTAAAACGGTAGGCTGGAATGCGCTGCAGCTCGTCATCATCGATGTTGTCCAGCACACCCAATGGCAGCGGCATTAGTTCCATCATCAGTTCCATTTCGGCTTTGCGAACCGCACCCATCAGTTGCGCGTGCGCCTGCGTCCCGGTGCGATGATGCAACGCGGTGTTGGCAGATAAACGGATATTGGCTGCCAGTACTGTCACCAGCACAGTAAGCACAATGGCCGTCCACAGCACCATAATCAACACCACGCCGCGCTGGGAATGCTGCTTCATTGCAAAGTCCCCTGCGTGGGCTGAATGGTGCGGTGCTGTGTGCTGAGTATCGGGGCAATGACATCAATTACGTCACCACTGTCATCCGCGCGGCTATCGATCCGGGTCAGGCGGATGTGCACGGCCATGGGCAATGACTGCAGCAGGGCGCCATCCCACTCGTCCCGCCAGCGGCGTTCAAACTCAAGATCCTCAAACAGATAGGAAAACTCTGCCTGGTAGCCGCTGATAAGCAACACCGACTCGGCATCCAGCAGCCTTTGCCCCGGGTGGTCACTGAGCGCAGGAGCCAATTGCAGATAAACACCTTCGTCATCGACGGTAACCAGGCGCCAGGCCGTCAGCCCGGGATTACGCTGCGGCGAAACGGTTGATACCCAGGCCAATTCGTCACGTCGCCCGTCGAAATAAACCTCCCGCCCCAGAGTGTCGAGATTGCGGAAACTGTGCGGGAAAGCGCCTTGCAGTGCTCGCTCCAGCTGCAACAGCGTCGTGCTTTGGTCCAATGTTCGCTCAAGGCCCTCTGCATTGCTGTCCCAGTCGCGCACCACACCATACACGCCCGCCGTCAACATACTGAGCAACATGGCTGTCAGCGACAAGGCAATCAGGATTTCGAGCAGGGTAAATCCACGGTGGCAGTGCTTTGACCTGTTCATCGCGGCAGATCGGCGCGTATCCAGCGAACCGCCTCGATGGTTTCACCCGTTTGGGAGTCGCGGATTTCATATAATTGAAGCAGGTCGCTCATCGGCGCCGTTCGACGTTCGGCGTCTGGGAGCACATCCATGCCTTCGATTGTGTAGCGATCGCTTTGCATCGCGGGCTCAAGATCACGGAACTCATTGTCGAGCAAGGCTTCGTTAACCATAGCACGCGCGGCAGTGCTTTCCTGCAAACTCTGCTGGGCCCTGAATGCCAATTGTTTGCTGCCAGCCGACAATGTAAACAATCCGCCCATCACCATGGCGGTGATCGTCAGTGCAATCATCACCTCCAGCAAGGTGAAGCCGCGACAAGCCTGTGGATAGCGCGGCTTATGGCTCATCTTGAATGCTGACCCTGCCTGAGAAGGGATCGATTTCAACAACACGCTCCCGGTCATTTTGTCTGAAAATCAATTCCCCGCCAGTGCTGCCACCTTCCGGGAAAAAACTGATCACTAGTTGCTCATCAACGCGCTGGCTCGATTGTGTGCTGTTGGCATACCACAGCTCCAGGTTTTCAGTGCGCCAGCGACTAGCCTGAGTTGAGGGCAAACCGTCATCGTCGCCCACCCGCAAACTGGCGCCGGCCATCTCGAATTCAACCCGGGTTGTCTGCCCCTGAACAATGGCCATCCGTCTGGCATTGTTAAGCATCCCGGTGGCCTGCCTGACCTGAGCATTGAACCCCGGAGCGTCCAGCGAGCGCAGCGCCGGCACCGCCAGTGTGGCCAACATGCCCAGTATTCCAAGCACCAGCAGCAATTCCAGCAAAGTGAAACCCCGCTGCAGCGTTGGCTCAGCCGCCAATATCCGCGTCATTGCCCTCTCCGCCTTCGCGGCCATCTGCACCGTAAGACATCAGAGTAAAGCTGCGGCCGTCGCTGTCATACACATAGGCATTACCCCAGGGATCCATTGGCACATCGCCGCGCAGATACGGGCCGTTCCACGATGCCCGGCCGCTGCTGCTGGTTACCAACTGTTCGAGGTCATCCGGATATTGCCCCATGTCCAGACGGTAGGCGTCCAGCGCGCTGCCCAAGGAGGAAATCTGCGATAACACGGCATCCCGGCGCGCGCTGTCTGCCTGATTAAACAAATTGGGCGCCACCATCACTGCCAACATGGCAAGAATCGCCATCACAATCAGCAGTTCAATAATGGTGAAGCCTCGGGCCGTGTGTGGTCGGGTGAACCTGTTCATGTGTTTATCCTCTGTGTACAGCATCGCTGTCGCTCGTAGTTTGTTATTGACCGTCGATCAGATCTGCCGCCATTTCAAATCGACTGAGTATTGCCCGGAAATTGTCATTGGTCTGGGAATCCAGGTTGACGATCTCCGGGCGCAGAACAATAAACAGCTCGCGGCGCTCATCGTTATCCCGTTGATAACTGAACAGTCGACCCAGGCCCGGCACCCTGTTCAAATAGGGAACTCCGGTGTTGAAGGCATTATTCGAACTTTGAATGAGCCCCCCCAGAACCACATTTTCGCCATCGCGCACAACAACCGTTGTTTCAATTTCCTGATTCTCAAATATCGGGTTGTTGCCCACCCCTGACGACTCGGAGACAGAGGATAACTCCTGGCGTATGGTGAGGTTTACAACACCATCATCGTTGATGCGCGGGGTAATGTTAAGTTCAATACCGGTCGGGCGGTACTGGATATTGGTGGTTGAAGAGCCGCCCACACCAATCGTTTCACCAAGCTGTACCGGCACTTCAGCTCCAATCCGGATCAACCCTTCCATGTTGTTAATGACGGTCAACGACGGTCGCGCCAGCAATCGGACATCATTGTTGACTGCGATGGCCTCCAGGGTTGCATCAACTCTTGCGGCCCCGTCAATAAACGCGCGGTTGAACAAGAGTCCTCCAAGGCTGGATGTTGGCAGGAATCCGGTGCTGACATTGGTTGCGGTGCCCGCCCCGGCATTCTCAAGCACCCGCGACCAATCGACGCCAAACGAAGAATCCTCGCTGAGCACAATCTGCGCAATCACTGCGTTGATCATCACCTGCAAGGGCGCCACATCCAATTGACTAATCGTTGCCAGCAATTGACGGTAATCACGCGGATTAGCGCGGATCAGCAGGCTGTTGGTGGATTCGTCAGCGACGATGGTCACCTGTATGTTGGCTGAGATCGAAAAACTGAAACCGCCAGTATCTGCGCTCACCATCGTGGCCGGGGGCTCGCTGGTTGCAACCAGCGGATTAGCCGGATCGACCAACTGTGCAAAGTCGCGGGGCTCTGCGCTGTCTTCACGCTGAAATACCTCGCCCAGGGTGGTGGCAAGATCGACAGCATTGAGATTTTTTACCCGGTATTGAAACAGCTGTTCCGCCTGCTCTTGCCGATCTGCATCAAGAATGCGGATCCAGCGTGTGATTTCATCAAACCCGCGTGAAGCGGGGGCAGTCACCAACAACGCATTAATGCGATCCAGGCCTTGAACCTGGTAGGCAGGCGATGGGCCTTCAATCAGGATAAGCAGATCCTTGAGCTCTTGGGCAACGTCGGTGGCGCTGGCATGGGTCAGTGGATACAGCTGAATGCCCTGACTCTGGAAGGGATCATCATCGATCAGATCCAGCAGCTCGTTAATTCTGTTCAATTGCGATGGTGTTGCCGTGACCGCAACCGTGTTGCTGTTTGCAATGCGTGTCACTGTGCCATCCGGTTGTAACAGCGGCGCGAGCAATTCAATCGCGGATGCTGATGAAACATGTGTCAGCGGGGTAATCTGCATCACTCGCGACGCAACACCGGTGACATCGGGTGTTGTAATTTCCAAGGGCACATTGGTGACCGCTTTACGGGCATACCAGACATTGCCGACCTGCTCCAGCAGAATGCCATTTTCACGCGCCAGTAAACGCAGCAGGGGCCAGATGTCGTCATAACTTAAAGGTCGGTTTTGCGCCGTCCTTAAACTGACCCGGTCTGCGATGGTGGGATCAATCACCATGGAAATATCCAGAGTGTCCGCCATCTCTGTCAGGATGTCGCGCAGGTCTGCCTGCTCGTAGTTTAACGCAACGATATCTTCCGATGGCGCCTGCACAGGTCTTGGAGCGGGTTCGCGGTAAGGCTGAATACCCGAGGGACGACCATCTCTGTTGATCTCTTCGATCAGTGCAAACCGCTCATTATCCGACGGGTTGTTGTCTAGCCCTTGCGGATCAATCCCGGACTCAATGCCGCGGGAATCTGACGCCGCTGACTGCCGGGGCTCTAACTCCGGCACACTGGCGCCCTGGCCGGCAGTGAATGCTGCGCAGGACGTCAGACTGATTGCCAGCCCCAGAAGGCTTATGTTCTTGAGCGTTCCTTTCACCTTGTTTACTCCTCTGTGTGCATAACCTGTTGTTGGTTTTGCACATGTACTTTTTTATCGTTGCCCTTCGGATAACAACGCTGATCAGAACTGCACGGCATTCATGCTGAATACCGCTGACAACATGGTCACTGTGATGCCACCCACCGCGATACCCAGCAACAAAATCAAAGCCGGTTGCAGCGCGGCAACAAAACGGTTCATCTGATTTTTGACAGACTGGTCAAAGGTCGCTGCGGTTTTCAGCAGAATACTTGCTGTGCGCCCCGACTCCTCACCTACACTCACCAGTTGATGCAGCAGTGTCGGAAAGGCGTCGGTCTTTTCCAGTGCTGCGCCCAGGCCAGCACCACCGCGCACATCTTCTTCAACCTGCGTCAGCAACCTCGCCAACTCTGTGTTTACCAGCACTTCCCGGGACACACGTAAGGCGCGAATCAAGGGTATGCCTGCCGCCATCAACGCGCCCAGCGTCCGTGCGAATACCGCACAGTCGCGGAACAACAGAAACTGCCCCAGCAGCGGTGTTTTGAGCAAGGCAGCATGTTTGGCCAGCCGGCGCTGCGGATCCTTGTCCAACCACTGCCACCAGCCGATCATGACCACAACGGTCAGCACCATCAACCAGCCCCAGTTGCTGACAAATGCGCTAAGTGACAATAAAAAAGCCGCGGAACCCGGCACGTCCGTCCCGGCATCCTCAAACATCACTGCAAACTGAGGGATCACAAACACCAGCAGCAGCGCAACTGACACAATGCCGGTTACCAACAGCACAATCGGGTAAACCATGGCAGCAACAATGGCTTGTCTGTTGCGCGAACTGGTTTCCAGAAAATCTGCCAGATCCGGTAATAGCTGATGAAGAATGCCGCCTTCTTCTCCGGCGCGCACAATGTTGACATACATTCTGGAGAACACGTCAGGGCGTGACTCCATGGCATCTGCCAGACTTTTGCCTTCCTTAACGTCGCGCCGTAAGCCGGCAACCAGCGTCTGCATGGCCGCTGATTCAGTAATCCCTTCCAACATACGCAGGGCTTTATCCAGCGGAACACGGGCATCCACCAGTGTTCTCAGGCCCGTCGTAAAGTCCATCAGATCAGAGGTTTTTACTTTGCCATATCGGGTTCTGGCCTGACGGGTTTCATGCCGGGTGAGTGTCAATTTGACGGGTGTCAGTTTACGGGCCTGTAACAAGCGGACCGCATCGCGTTCTGACTCGGCGGAGATTTCACCGTGCTGAGTCTGCCCCTGGCTGTCAAAAGCCTGATACAAAAAGTGCGTCAAACTCATAACGCCGCACCTGCGCGTGTGACGCGCACCACTTCTTCTGGTGTGGTCATCCCCGCAGCCAGTTTCTCCAACGCATCTTCGCGCAGCGTTTTCATCCCCTCTCGGATAGCCTGTGCCCGAATCACATTGGCATCGGCTCCCACGGCAATTTCGTGGCGGATGGTATCGCTCATGACTAACAGCTCATAAAGTCCGATCCGACCCCGGTAACCCGTTTCACCACACCGCTCGCAGCCTGTGCCTTTGCGGGCCAACGGGTAATCCGATGCACTAACCTGCAGTACCTGTGCCTCATCCGGCGTCAAGGAGTGTAGCGTGGCACAATGATTACAAATTCTCCGAACCAGACGCTGCGCCTGAATACACAATAGACTGGAGCTGATGAGATAGGACTCGACCCCCATGTCCTGCAGGCGCGTGATGGCCGCTGCAGCATCATTTGTGTGCAGGGTTGAAAACACCAGATGCCCGGTCAAAGCCGATTCAATCGCAATATCCGCAGTCTCGTGGTCGCGGATTTCACCCACCATGATCACGTCAGGATCCTGACGGACAATGGAGCGCAATCCAGCCGCAAAATTCAGTCCGATCGCCGCGTTCGCCTGTATCTGCGTCACACCTTCCAGTTGATACTCGACAGGATCTTCAACCGTAATGATTTTGCTGCGCTGGTTATTGATCTTCTCAAGGGTGGCGTAAAGCGTTGTTGTTTTTCCGCTGCCGGTAGGTCCGGTGATCAGAATCATGCCGTGAGGCTGGTTGATCAGGTTTTGATAGGTCGAGAGAATATTCTGCGGCATGCCCAGTTGCTGGAGGCTGACAGCAGTGTCGCTGCGATCGAGAATACGCAACACAATCGACTCTCCGTGGACACCCGGCAGTGTAGAGACTCGCATATCCAGATTTCTGGAGCCCAATCGATAGTCGATACGTCCATCCTGTGGCAGGCGCTTTTCACCGATATCCAGTCTTGCCATTAACTTCAGGCGCGATGCCACCGCCATACTAATTCTTGCCGGCAAGCGGTCAAGCCGCTGCATGATGCCATCCACCCGGCAACGTACATCCAGAAACTCTTCTCCCGGTTCAAAGTGAATATCGCTGGCATTCAGATCAAGCGCACGCGCAAACATATGGTTTACGAGGCGGATGATCGGAGCTTCTGATGCCAGATCCTTGAGCGCTTCATCGTCTTCGAAACCAGACACCATCAGATCATCAGCGCCAGCGTCGATGGTAGGCGAGAGCTCTGCACGCCAGTAGCGCAATAACCGTTTAACTTCATCTGCCTGCGACGGCCGGAAGCGAACGTTTGCATCGATTACAAAGCGGATGCGACTGCGTAACTGACTATCCGGCAGGCTCTCGAAAACCAGTTCTCTTGACTGGGCAAAGTCTTGTGCAGGTGCGATGCCTGCTGGCTCCAGCAGCTGGGTGAAAACAGAGAGTGAAACCGGCGTATCTGTCACGACTCGTCCTCCGATGACACACTTGGCGGGATACGACTGAAACCGACGACGGTAATCTCACCGATGTATTGACTGCGGTTCCCGCGCAAATCAAAGCGGCTCACCCCCAAAAAGGGCTGCGACTGTTTTAACGCATTAAGGAAGCGCAATGTGCTGTTCTGATCTTCCAGCGCAAAGGACATGGTTTGCTCTACCATCAACCATTCAGCCGAAATGCTGGTTTCTGCAAGGCTGACGGAGGTGATCATTACGCCGTTTTCAGCACCAATTTCGCGGGCCTGCCTTTGTATGGCTGCCGCCAGCAGCGCTGAAGAATCTGCGAGAAACAGGCTCGACTCTAGCGGTGGCAGACGCTGCTCTACATCAGCGCTGCGCTGCGCCCAGTCGGGAGCACTGCTGATCAGCCGCTGCTCTCTCTCAATATCTGCGCGCAGACCGTCCAACTGCTGACCGCGTGAATCATAGAAATTCAACAACGCGGGCAGGCCATTGGTGAGCAAAAATATGACCGCAACAAACAACGCCAAAACCAGAATGCGTTTTTCTCTGGTTTCCAACGGACGACGCAGCCCAATATCTGGCATTTTTTTCATCAGTGACATCAGCGTGGCTCCGGGAAATGCCATTCGCGATACGCAGAAAAGTTCACTGTGCTTAATCTCAGGTCGATGAAGTAGCGATTGTTATTGGTGGCGCGCGCAAAATCCACTTCGGTAAACATCGGATTCTGTTCCAGCTGCTCCAGAATATTCTGGGGATCAGGGCTTTCTCCTTCGATACTTAACAATCCCTCATCCAGCGCGAATGCACTCAGTAATCCCGGATTGATCACTGGCTGCAGCGTCTGCAATACCAGGCCAACATCCTGCTCGGGAAACTCATTAAAGGTCCCCCAATCATTTTCAAAGTCCCGCACCACCGCCTGATCTGCACGCGCAGCTAATGACTGCTCTTGCACGCGATCAAGTTCGGCATTAAGGCGAAACAACTGAAACGACTGCCAGACAAACGGCAAACTGACGGCCAGTACTGCGGCGGCGGCCACTTTAAGCAGCTCTTTTCGCAACTTGCCTTGCTCTAGCTGATGGCGTGCAGACAACGCGGCTTCGGGGAAAACGCCGGCAGCAGCCAGGCTTGCCAATTTGCCAGACTGACCGGGGAGATGGCCGGACTTAAACGGGTTGTATCGGAGATAATCGGCGGCAGCACGCAGTAGCAGGATGTTCTGCGCCGGGAAATCTGCGCCGCGCTCCTGAAGAAACGTCTGGTACACCTCAGGCTGCACACGATCACTTGCCGAACATTGGATACACGTCATCAATCCGTGCCGGTTGTGTTGGAACACCGTGGTGAGCTGTTGATCTTCATCCTCTATCGCGGACAAGGACTGAACTGACGCGCCGTTATCCGCAACTGAACTCATTAACTGTTCGGCAAACAGTGCCAGCCTCGGCACCACAGAGGCAAGGAATATCCTTTTTGATGAAAATGCCTTAAATAGGCTTTCGGTTCGCTCTGTCGGCAGCCAGGCAGCCAGGCCGGCTGACACTAAAGATATCGCCTGTTGTTGACCAGGTATAAACCCGACATTCAGTGTTTTCTCAAATTCCGGCAATACTGTCATTGCCTGCAACTGTAATGCAGAACGTTGCAGATCCAGGCCGGCTGGGGGCAGGGTTGTTTCGCTGATATAAAATTCTGAGGGTGGTAACAGTAAGATGCACACTTTTTCTGTTTGTGCGCTGTCCATCAGCAGCGAGGCAGCAGCTTCTGCCAACTCAGTCGCAGAAAAAGCACCATGCGTGATTGAACTGATTTCCGAGTCTGATTCAGAGCGGGATACCTGGGTGGAGCGTCCACTGTGCAGATCTACCATCTGATCTTCAAACAACAGGAGTGCGACATTGACCTTGTTCGCCATCGAAACACACACGTTTGCATGTCGGGCAAAACTGCCACGCAGCTCCTGCAGCTTCTCGCTTACTGTGCTCAAATGCATTGAGTGATCCCTGTTATTTTTGCTGCACGATGCCGGATTATACGCAGAACAAGACCCGGATTGTTTTGCTGATCACGAGTCAGGCGTCGCGCTACAGGGCAGTAAGACGCCTTCTTGTGGAGAAAAGTTTGACCTGCCGTTAACGATCATTGTGCACAGGATTGCGCCCATTTCCCTTGCCTCTGTTAAAGAGCCTTGTCCGCTCTGTCAAAAATGGGATTGCGGACTGTCCTTTCGCATGGCTTCCTCTTTCAGAGCGCTGAATTGTGGTCTTGATACCCTGAATCTGCGTGTGGATCGTGCCATCTAATTCTGCCTCTGCAGCAGAATTTGCTCAAGGATGGCGACAACGTCATACCAGTTTAATCCTTTAATCACGCTGCGCCTGATCGACTCCCTTTCGATGAGTTCTGGCCCAACCTGCCGAGATGAAAATTTGCTGTTGTCTTCGGGCTGGAGGGGCAACTCCTGTCGCAGTCCATTGTTCAGGCCAACAGACATGGACGCATTTACCACATTATCGTGGCTGCTTTTGTTTCTCTCGACAGACGCATTGATTATATCAGCGGGGTGCACGGACTTTTCAGGCGGCTACGGCAGTTCAGAGAGTTCAGTGTTTGTGTTCTCGAATGCGTGACTGTTCGATTTGTTCGAGCAGTCTTTCAAGACCAGCCTCCCGATCATCGCCACGAAGGCTCGCGCGAAGAACTGCCAACTGCTTATCGAGTCGCAGGTCGTGGCCGGCCAGACTCTCGCCGAAAACACCATGCCTGAGAAGTTTAATGCGGGCGGTTAAGGATTTGTCACTAATTTCATGCTCTTCAAGAGCATCAAGAAATTTGAGCTTCCAGCGCTGCGCCTATTCATCCGGCATTCGCTGAACCATGAGCCTCCAACCCTGATTGAATACTACGCCGGCCGATCAAAGTGATCTGCCGGCGCATCTAAAATCAGCGCGCAGCTCGCTCCCTTGCGACCAGAAAATCGACGATGGTAAGCATGTCCTGCTGCGTTGTTACCGCATCATTGGTTGTTACTAGATACTTGCCGTTGACAATCACATTCGGCGTGCTGCGTATCTGGTAGTCACTCATGCGTTGCTCCGCCTGGTTGACCTTGGTCTGAACGGGGAAGGAATTAAATGCTCGTAAAAAATCTTCTTCACCTACACCGTGGAGCGCAAACATATCAGCAAGCTGTCGCTCATTCTGCAAGCGATTGTTCTCAAGGTTAATCGCTTCAAATATCGGTGTATGAACTTTATCGACCACGTTCAGGCTTTCTGCTGTGTAATACGCTTGAGCATGTATCTTCATCATCTCATTCCAGATAGCTGGAAAACGCAGGTAATCAACGTCGTCATCGGCATTGTGCGCCCAGTCGTCTACCAATGGCTGAAAGCGGAAACAGTGCCCACATCCATACCAGAATACTTCCAGCACTTCGATCTTCTCAGGATTATTGGTCCTGACTGCTGCGGGCAGTTCCTCAAAGTGGGTTCCGGCAACATACAGCGCCGGTTGTGCCTGAAGGTTCGATGCCATGAACGACAGCATTACTGCAGCGCCAGCATACTTGATTATTGATTTGATCATTGTCGTCTCTCCGATTCGGTTCCTGTAGCGCCAGTAGACCGCGTCCAGACTGAATATTTGCTGAACGCGGAGGTAATTAATTCAGACCGGAAATATAACTCGCCAGCGCTTCTATTTCAGCGTCTGTGAGGCGTTCGGCCACAATACGCATTGGCGCAGAGTCGCCATCGTTGTTACGGGTGCCAGAGCGAAATGCTTTCATCTGGGTCAAAATGTACTCCGCATGCTGGCCACCGAGTGCAGGAAAACCGGCTTGGGCAACGCCACTGCCATCAGGTGAGTGACACGCTGAACAAGCAGCAACTCCCAGCTCTTCAACTCCTCCTCTGTAAATACGCTGGCCTAACTCGATCAAATCAGGATTTGCACCGTTGACGGTAACTTCCTTCGACGCATAGAACGCAGCGATATCTGCAAGATCCTGATCATTAAAATTATCAAGCAGTCCCGTCATCATCGCAATCGAGCGGGCGCCGGACTTAACGTCCAGCAATTGTTTTAATGTGTATCGCTCATTCTGTCCTGCCAACTTTGGATTGCTGCCAATGGCACTATTGCCATCTGCCCCATGGCACGCTGCGCATACCGCGACTTTACTTTCGCCTGCTGTTGGGTCGCCATCAGCGTAGACATTTAAGCTGGTGACAGCCATAAGAATTGACGCCAGAGAAAACACTAGTCTTTTCATGGAGAATCGTAGTTCCTGAACAGTGTATAAAACAGTATTTGAGTTACTTGGCAATCCCGATTGCTTTGCTGAGAGAGCGGAGAAACGGGACGCAGCGGCGGCAGAGTATATCACAGCTACTTAAGTTGTGTAGGCGCACTCTCAGAGGAATCACTGGCTTAGGCTATAGACGCTCCGGTAGAATGCCGCGCTATGAATTATCAGAATGCAAAATTTGTCATCAGTGCCGCAAAACTGAGCGGCTGCCCGCTGGACAGCCTGAAAGAAGTCGCTTTTGCCGGACGCTCCAATGCAGGTAAATCCAGTGCGATCAACACACTTACACGTCAGGGCCAGCTCGCACGCGCCAGTAAAACGCCAGGTCGTACACAGCTGATCAATTTTTTTATGGTGGCAGAGGGCAGGTACCTGGTTGATCTGCCAGGTTACGGCTATGCAAAAGTACCTTTGGCCGTCAAGGATAACTGGCAAGTCCACCTCGAACACTACCTGAACAAGCGTGAAGCATTGGCCGGCTTGGTTCTGGTTACGGATATCCGCCATGTGTTCAAGGATTTCGATTTGATGATGATCGACTGGGCACGGAATAATCAGGTTCCGCTTCACATCATTCTGACCAAGTCAGACAAGCTCAAACGCGGCGCGATTCAGGACTCTCTGCGGGCTGCCCGGGATGTTATCAAAGACATCCCGATGGCGACCGTGCAGGAGTTTTCCTCTCTGAAAAATATTGGAGTTGATGCGCTGTCCGGAAAATTAGACACTTGGCTGAATACCGCAGAATCTCAGTGAGCCTTATCCCAATTTGAGCCAACGCCAATATCAACAACAAGCGGCACACCAAGAGCTGCAGCACTGACCATTCGAAAACGCACACCCTCTGCCAACAAACCAACATCCTGCTCACTGACCTCAAACACCAACTCATCATGAACCTGTAATACCAGTCGTGCGTCGAGTGACGCAGACTGCAGCCAATGATCAATATCAACCATTGCCTGTTTGATAATGTCAGCTGCCGTACCCTGCATCGGAGCGTTGATTGCGGTTCGTTGCGCTGCTTTTCTCAGCATCCCGTTGCCGGCCCTGATATCAGGCAAATACAGTCTGCGTCCAAACAGGGTTTCTACATATCCCTGCTCTTCTGCTTGTTCACGTGTCTTTTCCATATAATCGTACACACCAGGGTACCGCTCGAAATAGCGGTCTACATACTCTTGAGCATCATGTCTGTCGATGCCGAGCTGTTTTGCAAGACCAAAGGCTGACATTCCATAGATCAGTCCGAAGTTAATGGCCTTTGCACGCCGTCGCTGCTCCGAGGTTACCTCCGCAACAGGAACCCCAAACACCTCGGCTGCCGTGGCTCTATGCACATCCTGAGCATTTGCAAACGCAGCCAATAAGCCGGCATCCTGTGACAGGTGCGCCATGATCCGCAACTCGACCTGTGAGTAATCAGCCGCGAGCAGCTTATAGCCGGGCGCCGCAACAAATGCCTGACGTATCTTTCGTCCTTCGCCGCTACGAATTGGAATATTCTGCAGATTAGGCTCTGTTGAGGATAGACGACCGGTAGCGGCTACCGCCTGCTGAAAGCAAGAGTGAATACGGCCCGTAGTGCGATTGATCTCCAATGGTAGTTTATCGGTGTAAGTAGACTTTAGTTTGCTTAAACCACGATGTTCCATGATCAAATTGGGTAATTCAAAGTCCAGAGCCAATTCCTGCAGAATCGGTTCTGCGGTTGAAGGCTGGCCCGTTGGCGTTTTTTTCAGAATAGGCAGTTTCAGCTTATCGTACAAAATAGCCTGCAGTTGCTTAGGCGAACCCAAGTTAAAACTTTCACCTGCCAGCAAATAGACCTCCTGCTCAAGTTCTCCCAGGCGCGCAGCCAGTGCAATCGATTGTTGATGCAACATCTCAGGATCGATGGCAATTCCGTGTCGCTCCATTTTTTGCAATACCGGACTTAGTGCCTGCTCGTAGTACCTGAACAAACCTGCCAATTCACCAGTCTTACTTAGCTCGTCGGCCAACTTCAGATGTAGTCTGCCGACGATATCGGCCTGAGGGGCAAGATACGCCATCGCCGCTTCCGGTGAAGACTGTGTCAGCGCCAGTTTCTGCCTGCCCGCACCAATCAAACTCTGTATTTGTGGGATCTGAATCGAAAGATAGTGCTCACTCACACTTGTAATGCTGTGGTCGCCTACAATGGAGTTGATCACGTAGGAAGCCAGATGTGTGTCAAAGCGCCAGCCACTGACAAGAATCCCGTGGTTCTGCAAAACATGGCTGACATGTTTGTTGTTGTGCGCAACTTTTCGGACGTCAGGGTCTTCAAGTATCGGTTTCAACAGGGCGAGACAGACCCGACGATCAAGTGTTGAGGGCGAATCGAGACTGTCATGATCAAGCGCCAGATAAACAGCCTCACCTGGCGACCAGCTCATCGCCAGCCCGATTACCTTGGAAAGCATAAAGTGCTCGCCGGTATCGAGCACAGCAATAGATAGCTGATGTCGATTTTTGATGTGCTTGATGCAGTCCCGCAAATCCTGTTCCGAGGTTACGACCCGATAGTTTTGAGTTGTTGTATTCCACTGATTATCCGGAGTTACTTCTACTGACGCTGGCTCTTCAGCCGAGTGTTCGACACCCTGGCTTTCAAGCTCTTTGATCCAACCACGAAATTCCAGCTCGGAAAAAAGCGCGAGCATTTGAGATTTGTCTTCCACGCCGGGAATCAATTCCTGCAATGAAACATCAAGGGCTACATCAAGTTTGATTGTCGCCAGTTCGTAAGACAGCCTCAATGAATCCAGATTTTCACGCAGCTTTTCGCCTATTTTCCCGGCAACAGAATCGGCGTTGGCAATAACACCCCCCATGGAACCAAATTCCTGCAACCATTTGACTGCTGTTTTGGGGCCGACACCCGGCACGCCTGGAATATTGTCAACTTTGTCCCCGGTAAGAGCCAGAAAGTCCACAATACGAGAGGGCGGCAAACCAAACTTTACTTCCACTCCTGCAGGATCAAGTCGCTCACTTGTCATCGTGTTGATCAGCGTCACGTGCTGATTGACCAGTTGCGCCAAATCCTTATCACCCGTGGAAATCAGGGTATCTCGCTGTTGCTCAAGCGCCTGCGCGGCAAGAGTGCCAATAACATCATCCGCCTCAACTCCCGGCACCACCAAAAGCGGCAGCCCCATAGCCCGAATAATTTTGTGGATGGGCTCTATCTGACTGCGCAGATCATCCGGCATTGGCGGCCGATGAGCCTTATATTCCCTATAGATTTCGTTGCGGAATGTGTCCCCTTTGGCATCGAAGACTACCGCCACAGGGCTCTGCGGATACTCCTTCTTGAGGCTGCGGATCATGCTGATCACGCCCTTTATCGCTCCAGTAGCTTGCCCTTTGCTATTCAGCAAGGGTGGTAACGCATGATAGGCTCGAAACAGATAAGAGGATCCATCAATCAGGATCAGGGGGCTTGTCGATGCCATAAGGGACGTCCGTGCTGAACTTTAATTGGCCAAGGATCAGATTACTGATCAAAACACTGCCGGAAGGCGTTTGCGAGGTTTCCAATTAACTGTATATAAGCGGTGGGCCCTGAGGTCAAGCCTTGCCCTGTTGTATCTGCCTTTATCCTGTCGATTTCTTTTGTTCCAACAATAGTATCTATAGTTGCGGACTGAGAGGTCACATCCTCCATGAGGCAGCCGATTGACCTTTCATTGACAGCTTCACGAAGTGCCAGCATGTGCCGGACGCCTGGCTGAATATCTTCGCTTCCGACAAATACTACATCATGACGAAGTCCAAACTGCCTTTCAAAATAGCGGAATGCGTCATGATAAACAGCGTATTTGGCCACGTTTGGTTTTGAAAACACGCTGACCAGTTCGAGTTCCAGCCTATCCAATTGTGCTTCGAAATCAGTAAGATTTCGCAAATACCTTTCACCGGAATCAGGATCAATTGTGATCAACTGTTGGAATATTGCCTTTGCAATCACACGACCATTTCTGGTATCAAGCCACACATGAGGATCTATGTCCTTCCCATCAATATGTTGATGCCCGGCATGAGAGCCCTCCATCGGCACTATCATTTCGACATTGTCTTCCAGATCATAGCCAGAGTGATGCACTATCAACCCCGGAATAGAGAGCACCTGCAGCACTTGTTTGCCGGGGGTTTGCTGTTCGATCGCATCAACAAGATACGTTTCCAGTTCAGGGCCTACCCAGATCAGTAATTCTGACTGATCTATGGTTCTTACACTCGACGGGCGAATCACAAAGTGATGATAAGATTGTGCTGATGGAATAAGTACTTCTGGCTGGGTATTGCCCTCAGTGATTGCACTGGCAATCATTTGCAAGGGTTTTATAGACGCAACAACGCGCACCTCCGCGGACAGAGGCGTACTTGAAAATAAAGATACAACGCTGATAACCACAGCAAAGGTAGTGAGACGAATCATTGTAAATTTTGTCTTTTGCATGAAATGTTATGATATACCATTTTTTTGATGATCACTATCCTGAAAATTCGAGAGCAGCCGGAAAGCCATGACATACGCGGAAATAATCAACAATGACCACTGACTTTTTAGTACAGGCACGCGGCATCGGGGTACGTTTCGAAGGGCGTCAGATACTCAGTCATGTTGACCTTGATCTGTTGCAAGGTCAGCTTGTTACCTTGATCGGCCCCAATGGAGCCGGAAAAACAACGCTAGTACGAATCGTATTAGGATTACTGACGCCTCACGAGGGGCATTTGCATCGCGCACCAGATTTAAGAATTGGTTATATGCCTCAAAAGCTTTTTGTTGAGCCGACAATGCCGCTAACTGTCGAACGATTTTTGCAACTACCTGGCCCAACCGACCTCAAAACTGAAAGCCTCCTGGAAGAAGTAAAAATTGGGCACTTGCTCAAGCAACAGGTCAGCAGACTTTCCGGTGGCGAAATGCAAAGAGTCCTGCTTGCCCGTGCGTTAAGCCGCAAACCTCAGCTGCTTGTCCTTGACGAGCCTGCACAAGGAGTCGATGTGAATGGCCAGGTTGAATTTTATGAACTCATAAACACTATCCGCGCGGAACACAACTGTGGCGTTCTGATGGTTTCACACGATCTCCATCTGGTAATGGCCGGTACTGACGAAGTGATTTGCCTTAATCAACACATTTGTTGTCATGGCAAGCCAGAACACGTGAGCACAGACCCCGCTTACCTTGCTTTGTTCGGCCGGCGCGAAGCGGAAACGCTGGCTGTTTATACTCACCACCATAACCATAGCCATGATATGAAAGGCGCGATAATCGGAGATAGCTGTTGTGATCTTCATGCGGATAAAGGACCACACAAACATGGCTGATTTTGTAGTGTACGCCCTGATAGCAGGGATCAGTATTGCCCTTGTCGCGGGCCCGTTAGGCTGCTTCGTTGTATGGCGAAGAATGTCATATTTTGGCGACACTCTGGCGCACTCTTCGTTACTGGGCGTAGCGCTGGCCATCCTCTTAAATACTCAGCTACAAATTGCGATTATTGGCAGTTGTCTGTCCTTTGCCGCCTTGCTGTTACTTCTCGAAAGAAAACAAGCGCTGGCGACCGACACGCTGCTAGGAATCATAGCGCACAGCACGCTGGCATTTGGGATCCTGGTTTTGTCTGTTTCAGATCGTGTCCAGGTAAATCTAAACGCGTTTCTGTTTGGTGATTTGCTCACCATTACACTAACTGACCTTATCTGGATAGTCAGTTGCTGCTTGGGTAGCGGAGTTGTCCTGATATTTTTCTGGAAAAAATTTCTGGCGATCACAGTCCATCGGGAACTGGCGATGATAGAGGGTTTAGCTGCCGACCGACTTTATGCGCTGCTGGTTTTCCTGATTGCAATCTTGATAGCAGTGGCAATGAAAATTGTTGGCGTGTTGTTGATTACGTCGCTGTTGATTATTCCTGCTGCGGCTGCCCGAAGATTATCGAGCACGCCTGAACAAATGGCCATTGGAGCAGCGGTGGCTGGTTCGCTCGCTGTTATTGGCGGATTGGCGTTGTCTTACGTGTGGGATACTCCGGCTGGTCCTTCTATCGTTGCCACTGCGTTTGTTTTGTTCATTGTGGTCTACCTGAAACCGGAGGCAGGAAAACGTTAATTCAAAGAGCTGCTCTGATTAGCTCATAAGCCTGCTTCATGTTATCGCGCTTGATATTCGGCTCCATAAAACCCCGATATTGACCGCTTGGATCAACGATGAGTATGTTGCCACTGTGATCAATCAGAAAGTTGCGTGGTACTCCACCATCTGGAGCGGGCACCGGCATTATTCCTGGCGTCACAAAGAGATCACTGGCAAGCCGCGACACTGTGGAAAACTCTCCGGTAACACCCAGAAAATCCTCATCGAATGCCGTCATATACTTGGCTACCGTAGGGGTGTCGTCTCGGAACGGATCGACGCTGATCATCACAACCTGTGTGTCCTGCTGTAGCAGCGACCCGTTAAGAGACTGATAAAAGGATGTGAGTTCCTGCATTGTTAGTGGGCAAATATCCGGGCAGTGTGTAAATCCAAAAAAGATCAGGCTCCACTTTCCTTGCAAACTGGCATCCGTAAACGCGCGTCCGTGATGGTCAATCAGCTCAAAAGGCTGAAGTGCGACTGGTTGCTCATAGATTAACGCCCCAATTTCGCGAAGCTCTTCCGGATTCAGAACCGCTGCCTGGTTAACGGAGGCATAGCGGTTGTAAGTCATAAACATTACAAATAGCACCCAGACAAGACACGCAATTAGCGTAATCTTTACGTTTCGCTTCATATCAAAAAGTCCGTAGCAGTGTTTTCAGGGGAACAAATAGTGGTCTGCCAGCAACACTGGAAAGAGCACCATCAGATATACGATCGAATAACGGAATGTGTCCATCGCCGTTGACTGTTTAGGTTTAAACATCAACAACAAGGTCCAGTAGAGGAATCCGAACCCGAGCACCAGTGCCGCGAGCAAGTACAGCGGGCCGCTCATTCCGATCAGGTATGGAAGCACACTGACCAGAATCATTATTATTGTATAAAGAATAATATGTATTTTGGTGAGGTGCTCGCCATGAGTGACGGGAAGCATCGGTATACCTGTCTTCGCGTACTCGTCCTTTCTGTAGATTGCCAAAGCCCAAAAATGCGGCGGGGTCCATGCAAAGATAATCAAAACCAGGATCAGAGCACCTGGCTCGATCGAGCCTGACACGGCAGCCCAGCCGAGCAGTGGCGGCATCGCACCCGACAAACCACCAATGACTATGTTCTGAGGCGTAGCGCGTTTCAGGTAGCCCGTGTAAATAAATGCGTATCCGATGAACGAAGCAAGTGTAAGCCATGCGCTCAGAGCATTGACCCAGATAAGCATAATCAACATGCCCGCAACACCAATGCTGGCGGCGAACCAGGCAGCTTGTGCAGGATCGACGCGGCCCTGCGGCATTGGGCGGTTAACTGTCCGGCGCATCACTGCATCAACCTTGCGGTCAATCAGATGATTCACAACTGCCCCGGAAGCCGCAACCAAAGCAATACCAACATTACCAAGGATAAGGATATCCAATGGAACCATGCCGGGCACTGCCAGAAACATTCCCACCATTGAGGTCAGGATCATGAGCATAACAACACGAGGCTTGCACATCTCGTAGTAATCGCGCCAGTTTACTGCCTGCTTATGTGTTATCTCTGTCACCGGATGCTCTCTTTCACACCAAATATGCACCTGAATTTGTGCAAATTGACTGTGTGCGCTATTGATTTTTTCAGGCCTGGATTGTACCGCAATTCATGTTTGATTAAAAAAAATGAGGACAATTATTTTTTTGAGGAGTAGATTCAAATCGCAACATCAAAAAGATAGACGTTCGACAGCGATTCCCGCTAAAGCTACATCAGTTGAGGAGCCACGCTATGAAATGTATCTATTATTTGTCACCTACCCTTAAAAGTACTCAGAATATTTCTGATGACCTGCACAGTATTGGCATAGACGACTGGTTTTTGCACATCCATAACAAAGACGAAAGTGGTCTGGTCAAACAACATCTGCACTCAAGCAACTATCTCGAGACACTCGACCTGATCCGCGAAGGACTAATCGGCGCCGGTCTTGGGTTGATGGCTGGCCTGTGTGCAGCGGCAATCACGTCCGTCACAGATCCCTTTGGTGCACCTGTCCCGCTGATTGGGTATGTAGGGATTATTTTTCTTATTACCTGCTTTGGAGCATGGCTTGGGGGTTTGGCAGGTGTAGCGAGCGAGAATAAAAAAATTGCAAACTTTCACCAAGAGATTGTCAGTGGCCAATACCTCATTCTTGTTTATGCTAAAAACAGCCAGATCAACAATATCCAGATAATGATGAGTAACAAATATCCGGAGGTAGTGTTGGCCGGAGTCGATGCAAACTTCTTCAATCCATTTGCAGATTTGAAGTTGATCTCGTCATTATAGACTGAGACATAGCTTCGAACTTTTTACTCCACACAACCCTCTAGAAGCGCGCTTTTAGAGGTTTCAGCCGAGACTTGATAGACCCAACAATTTTTCCAAGTCTATCTTTATATCCTGAATTGGATGATGTGGCTCGTAATACATCATCACGTTTCCAACAGGATCTACAAAAAACACATAGTTGTTAGTATCGAGATCCAACAGGACATTTTTCGCTGCGAGGTTATCTGAAATAGATTGTTTGTCTCCTTGAGCGATACCCATTTCTGGATACTCTTCTCTAAAGAAGTCAGCGGTTGACTGCGAGAGGTTCGCACCAGTTGCATTCAGGTAATAACGCCTGACGCGCGGCATATCCTCATTCAAGGTAATGTGCATCTGGCGCAACAAATGAATACGCTCTTCGCAAGTTGAGTCGCAGGCATTGGCTGTCACAAACACCATTAACCAAGGCTGCGGAATGTAGTCATCGTCATTTTCTATCTCGGCGATGATTTCCTCAAAACTATTGAACATTTGCGCGCCGCTAGCATCAGTCATCGTCAGATCGGTGATATCTGCTGGAGGCATAATCAGATTGCCTTTGTTGACTGTCGCGCCAAAACC
The DNA here is from genome assembly GCA_943330915.2 of Rhodoferax sp. OV413. Taxonomy (GTDB): domain Bacteria; phylum Pseudomonadota; class Gammaproteobacteria; order Pseudomonadales; family Pseudohongiellaceae; genus Pseudohongiella. The sequence goes on from CALQJO020000003.1 coordinate 42,114, forward strand.
ACCGTTCTCAACTGCATTGCGATACGCGACTGTTGCGAGCGTGATTGGCACAAATGCGATAAACAGCAAAAAAGCCAACTTAAGTCTGTTTAATGTGGTGTTCTGCATTTCACCTCTCCAGTTTTCTGATGCTGAAAAACAAATATAAAAACATTAACACTGACGCCATTACAAACCACTGAACCGCGTAAGCTCTATGGACCTCTGGGCGCATGTTTATCGCAGTCCAGTTAGTTTGTAACACCGCTGTTGAATTTTCATCCAGTCGTACTACGTGAGTTTCAAACGCTTCGTCCATCACGGAACTTAGTGTCTGAATATCGACACTCTGAATCACTTTTGGCCAACTTTCTGTCACGGCCTCTTCAGCGCCGAGGATCATCAGCTCTCCATCCGGGACGTAAATGTGACCGGTTATGGTAACCCGATCTTCCGTAAGTACGAGTTCCGGAAGAGACTGGCGCGACTGCCCCTGTGCAATCCATCCTCTATTGACCAGTAATACGCGACCATCTGTATAAAACGGAGCGAGCACCTCGTATCCCACAACAGAGTTCAAGATGCGATTATCGAGCAATAGTTGACGAGTATTGTCAAAGAATCCTGTCGCCGTGACAGCAATCCAATTTAAATCGCTGCTAGCCCAATCGATGCTGGATACGTCAATTGGTTCGCTTGCGTTGCGTGTCTCATACACTTTTTCGGTTACTATTTTCTGCTGTTCTCGTTCAAGTTGCCACAGGCCCAGGGCAATGAGAAAAGGAAAGAAGGCCGCCGTGAACAAGAACATCCTCCAGTTAAAATGGAACTTGTACTGGCTGTATTTATTCACTGATGCTCGCAAAGTGCAGTGTCCTGAAGTGTTCTGATATGATTACAGCTTTAAGCAAAAAGCAGATCTAATCATGTTAAGAGTGCTGATCGTAGTATTACTTGTGGGTATCGTCATTTCACTTGTCACTGGATTCGTGTTTTTCTACAAAGACAAGGGTCGCTCGAAGCGCGTGATGTACGCATTGGGCGTCAGAGTTAGTCTGGCTATTATTTTAATGATTAGTGTTTTCTACGGTTTTTCAAGTGGAGAGCTAACAATGCAGGCTCCTTGGAATTAACATCAACATCAGCACGTTCGCCTTTAAATTGGCGCGTTAATTTGCTGAATAAAAAACGGCCCGCGAAAATGCGAGCCGTTTTTATTTTTAGGACCCTGGCTTACAGGCAGTAAACAAATATAAATAAACCAATCCAGACCACGTCCACGAAGTGCCAGTACCAAGCTGCCGCCTCGAAACCGAAATGGTCATCTGGTTTAAAATGGCCTTTCATGCTGCGTAGCAACATCACGATCAACATGAATGTTCCCAGTGTAACGTGAAATCCGTGAAATCCAGTCAGCATGAAGAAAGTAGAGCCGTATATTCCAGAATTTAACGTGATTCCGTAATGACCATACGCTTCCCGATATTCAAGCACCTGAAGCACAAGAAAGATCAAACCCAGAGATACTGTCACAAGCATCCACTGAATTAATCGAGCGCGATTTTCCGCCTTCAATGCAACGTGTGCAAAATGGAGTGTCACTGACGAGGTAATCAGCACAACAGTATTCCAGAATGGCAGATAGCCAGCGAAGAAGCTCGCGCTCCACTCTTTAACGTGGAGACCATCATGGGGATTTACGAAAACATTTGAATCAGGGTTAACCAGCAATGGCCATGTTGCCTGGAATTCTGGCCATAGAACATCGCCAGCGATACCTTTTGCGCCTTCGCCACCGAGCCAGGGCACTGATAACTGCCGGACGTAAAACAGTGCGCCGAAGAATGCAGCAAAGAACATCACTTCTGAAAAAATGAACCACATCATTCCCCAAACATAGGAGCGCTTGAGCTGATCGCTGTTCATCCCGGCATGGTTTTCACGAATTACTGTGGCGAACCAATTAAAAAGAATAGTGGCAAGTATCAGAAATCCAGTGATCGCCATCCAGGTGGAAGTGGTAACGCTACTCCCGGCTGCAATGTCGTTCAGAATATTTCCCATTCCAAATACTGTCAGTGCCAGACCAATTGAGGCAAAAAACGGATATTTTGACTGTTCAGGTACGTAGTAAGCACTTTGCGAGCTTCCGCTGGCCATTTTATCTCTCCAAAAATTTCAATATTATTCTGAATTATCGAACCGCTATTGCCTGAACGTTGTCGCTTTTCTCTGTTATGTCGTAGAGCGTGTACGACAGCGTAAGTTTTGTGATGCTGGCGGGAAGCTCAGGGTCAATAAAAAAGCGGATCGGCATATCAGCGGATTCACCGGGTTGCAATAATTGCTCCTCAAAGCAAAAACATTCAATTTTGTTCAGATGAGCAGCGGCGGCATTAGGCGCAACACTGGGAATAGCCTGACCCACCATTACATCAGTACCTGGGTTTGTCACCCGGTAACTGACGATATTAACTTCACCTGGTCTTACTGAAAGCTGGGCAATTGATGGCTCAAAATTCCAGCCCATCTCAGCATTGTGATGCGCCATAAATTGTACAGTTACTACCCGCTGCTCATCGACCAAGATGCCAGCCTCCGCCTCCGAGACGCGACCACCCGTTTTGCCATTCAATCCCGTAAGGTCACAAATGACATCGTAAAGTGGCACCAGAGCAAAGCCAAAAGCAAACATTCCCACAACGGCCAATAACAACTTGCGAACTACGATCTTGTTATTCTGTGGTGATAAATCGTTACTCATGGTCTTTACTCCAGTACTGCTGTGACGATTGAGCCAATCCCTGCTTTAAAATCCTTACAATCTTACTGCGCGTGTATCAATTTTGGATCTGGCGGTGTTTCGAAGGTGTGGTATGGCGCTGGCGATGGAACAGTCCATTCCAAACCTTGAGCACCCTCCCAAACCTGATCGGTTGCTTTCTTACCACCGCGTATGCACTTGATTACCACAAACAACAGAATCAATTGCGAGAACCCGAACAGGAATCCACCAACGCTGGAGATCCAGTTAAAGTTGGCGAACTGCAGGGCATAGTCAGGAATACGTCGTGGCATACCCGCAAGCCCAAGGAAATGCTGGGGGAAGAACAACAGGTTCACACCAATAAATGAAAGCCAGAAATGCAGCTTTCCAAGCGTCTCGTCATACATATATCCGGTCCATTTCGGCAGCCAGTAATAGGCAGCGGCCATAATGGAGAACACAGCACCCGGAACAAGTACGTAGTGGAAGTGTGCAACCACAAAGTAGGTATCGTGATACTGGAAGTCAGCCGGTGTAATTGCCAGCATGACGCCGGTAAATCCACCCATTGTGAACAGCACAACAAACGCAATCGCAAACAACATGGGTGTTTCAAAGGTCATGGCGCCGCGGAACATCGTTGCAACCCAGTTAAACACCTTAACGCCAGTTGGTACTGCGATCAGCATGGTGGCGTACATAAAAAATAGCTGACCTGCCAGGGGCATACCGACTGTAAACATATGGTGTGCCCATACGATGAAGGACAGGAAAGCAATGGATGCCGTCGCGTATACCATTGAGTCATAACCAAACAGTCGCTTGCGAGCGAAGGTTGGGATAATGGCTGATACAATTCCAAATGCCGGCAAAATCATGATGTAAACTTCGGGGTGCCCAAAGAACCAGAACAGGTGCTGGAACAGAACTGGATCACCGCCACCCGCTGCGTTGAAGAAGCTGGTACCGAAGTGAATGTCGAACAACATCATTGTAACGACGCCAGCCAGTACCGGCATTACCGCAATCAGTAGATAAGCAGTTATCAACCACGTCCATACGAACAATGGCATCTTCATGAAGGTCATGCCAGGGGCGCGCATGTTGAGAATGGTAGCGATAACATTAATCGAGCCCATGATCGACGATGCGCCCATCACATGCACAGCAAATATAAAAAATGTTGTCGACGGCGGCGCGTAAGTTGTTGAAAGCGGGGCGTAGAAAGTCCAACCAAAGTTCGGACCACCCCCTTCCATAAACATGGTAGACACCATAATCGTAAATGCGAATGGCAGGAGCCAAAAACTCCAGTTATTCATTCTCGGCAATGCCATATCTGGCGCACCAATCATCAGCGGAATCAGCCAGTTAGCCAAACCCACAAACGCTGGCATAACCGCACCAAACACCATGATCAAACCATGCATTGTTGTCATCTGGTTGAAAAATGCAGGCTCTATAAATTGCAGGCCAGGTTGAAACAGCTCTGCGCGAATGACAAGTGCAAATGCACCGCCCAGTAGGAACATCGTGAAGCTAAACCACAGATACAAAGAGCCTATATCCTTGTGGTTGGTTGTGTACAACCATCGAGTCAGACCTTTTGCCGGACCGTGGTGGTGATCATGTGCATCGCTTATGGTGTGTGTGGCGCTCATGGCTATTACTGACCTCCTTCAATATAGGCGTTGACATCAGCCGGTTGAACCACATCACCTGTGTTGTTGCCGAAGCTATTTCTCACGTAGGTAATGATGGATGCCAGCTCAATCGGGTTCAGTTGGCGGCCGTAAGCGGCCATTGCAGTACCAGGAACGCCGTTGACCAGCGTATCCATGGTAACTGCGACATCACCCGTCGCTTTGACACTGCCAGCCAGAGCGGGGAATACCGGTGGCATACCGACACCGCCTGGCTGGTGGCAAGCTACGCAGTTGCGATTGTAAATTGTCTCGCCCTGAGCCATTGCATCTTCCATGCTCATTTCGGCAGCAGCCAACTCACGAACCTGTCTGATACCCGCCTGCTGCTCAGCGTACCAAGCCTGATAATCAGCCGGAGCTAGCGCGTGCACTTCGATCGGCATAAAGCCATGCTCCATGCCGCACAATTCTGCACATTGGCCGCGATAGATACCAGGCTCTTCAACGATTACCCAAGTTTCGTTAATAAACCCGGGAATGGTATCTTTCTTGATCGCAAAGTCAGGGACCCACCACGCATGGATGACATCAGCTGAGGTCATCAGGAAGCGCACTTTGGTTTCAGTCGGGATCACAAGAGGGCGGTCAACTTCAAGCAGGTAGTTTTCGCCTTTCTCTATTCCGTTGTTGATCTCCTCGCGCGAGGTCGACAATACGCTGAAGAATGATACCTCTTCTTCATCCATGTTTTCGCGCATGTAGCGGTATTCCCAACGCCACTGATAACCGATGATCTGCACATCAAGTTCAGACTCGGAAGCGTCGTAAGCGGCTGTCAGCACGCGTGTTGCAGGAATAGCCATCGCGATCAGTATCAGGAAAGGAATAATCGTCCAGATAATCTCGACCTTGGTGCTTTCATGGAAAGTAGCTGGCTGCACGCCCTTTGACTTTCTATGATTGATAATTGACCAAAACATGGCTCCGAATACAACCACTCCGATGGCGACACACCACCAGAAGATAGTCATATGAAGGTCATAAGTATCTCGACTCATTTGGGTTACGCCCCTGGGCATGTTTAAGTCCCAGGCTGCATGCAGACCCGCACTCCAGAAAAGCAGAGTACTGAGCGCAAGGCTTAACCACAGCTTTGCTTTCGACAACATTCGCCGTGTCTCCGTAGTAGTAAGATAAAGGCTGTTTTACTAATTTTTCAGGTTTGTTGTTCACTGAACCCAAGTACCTAGACCCGAATTCAGCTGCTTTCTTTACCGTGCCCATCAAAATAGCCTGCTGATCTGTCTTTACATCCAGACAAACTTAGCCTGTTGATGACTGATCAGCAGTCACTGAGGCAGAACTTTCAGATCTGATCTTAGTGGTTAGCCGGGCATTGGGGTGCGGTTGAAGGCGACGAGAGTATAACAAAACTTGTTTCTACATTACCATCGTATCTGAGCACATTGATTCAGCTACAAAAAAAGAAACGGAAGCACGCTGTCAAAATGAACCGCGCCAGTCTAGACCAGCGCGGCTGGAAATTTTATCAGGCAGATCAAATTTCTCATATTTCTCAATGAGCTCTAAGCCCTTCCTGCTTTAGCAAAGCAGCAATATCCGGCTCCCTACCCATAAAATCCGTAAACAGCGACAGCGCTTCCGCGCCGCCGCCTCTTGACAATATTTTGTCAAGAAACTGCTTGCCTATCACCGCGCTCAGAACACCCTCTTTTTCGAATCGGGAAAACACGTCTGCCGAGAGCACCTCAGCCCACTTATAACTGTAGTACCCTGCTGCATAACCGCCCGCAAAAATATGTGAAAAGCTGTTCTGAAAACGGTTGTAGTCTGGTACTCGGAAGACCGCCGTCCTGCTTCTTGTCTGTTTCAAGACTTCCGCAACAAAGTCCGCTTTCTCCTCATATGGAGTCTGGTGCAAAAAGAAATCAAAGTGCGCAAACTCAAGTTGGCGCACACTTCTCATGCCTGACTGGAAATTCCTTGCCGCCAACATTTTTTCCAGCACTTGCGCAGGCAGCTTCCCGCCAGATTGATAGTGCTCTGAAATCATGCCAATGGATTCGGGATCCCAGCACCAGTTCTCCATAAGCTGACTAGGCAACTCAACCGCATCCCATGCCACACCCGCAATACCGGAGCTTTGCAGGTATTTTTCTTTGGTCAGCATGTGATGCAATCCATGGCCAAACTCGTGAAACAATGTTGTCACTTCGTTATGGGTCAATAGAGCGCAAGTGCCGCCTGATGGAGGAGCAAAATTGCAAATCAGGTATGCAACCGGAATTTGAAGCCCTTGTTTGTCTGAATCATTGCCCGATACCAGTCGACGGGTCCGGCATCCCGCCATCCACGCACCTCCCTGTTTCCCTTCCCGGGTAAACAGATCAAAATAGAATCTTGCGATAACCCGGCCTTCATGGGCTATGTTGTAAAATTCGACTTCTGGATGCCACAGACCTGCTTCATGGTTGCGCTCCACCCGAATACCATACAAAGATTCGACGATAGCAAACAGACCGTTGAGCACCTTCTTGAGCGGAAACCAGACTCGCAATTCATCTTGTGAGATGTCGTAGTCTTGCTTTCTTAACTTCTCACTGAAGTATGAAACATCCCAGGCCTCAAGTTTCTGGACTGCGTAAAACCTGTCTGCGAACGATTGCAACTTATCAAACTCTTGTTTGGCCGCAGGAAGGCTGTAATTGATCATATCTGAAAGAAAGCTGTTCACCTGGTCTACGGATTTAGCCATCTTGCGCTCTATAGACAGTTCGGCGTAATTGCTGAAGCCCAGCAATTGAGCCATGCGCTCGCGCAGTTTGAGAATCTCTCTGATTACCTCTTGATTGTCCCAGCCTTCCGGACCATTGGAAGAGGCGCGAGTGGTGTATGCCTTATAGACCTTTTCACGAAGACTGCGGTCATCTGCATACGTCATGACTGCGTGGTAAGAAGGAAAGTCCAGGGTTAACAGGTACCCCTCCATACCCTTTGCGGCGGCAGCATCAGCAGCTGACTGCAAGCTCAGGGCCGGAATGCCGGATAATTCCTGAGCATCACTAACCTTCAGGGTCCATGCCCGTGTAGCATCCAACACGTTATTACCGAACCTGTTGGATAGCTCACTCAGACGTGTTTGCAGGTACGTGTAGTCTTGCTTTTGTTCTGTCGGCAGACTGACACCGGCCAGCTTGAAGTCCAACAGGCTGTCCTTTAGTATTTTGCGTTGCGAGCCATCCAGATCAAGCTCGTCTGCCCGACCGGACAAAGCCAGAACCTGATTGTACAGTTGCTCATTCTGGCCGATCTCTGCATAGTAATGTGTTATCAACGGCTGGCAGCGATTGTATGCTTCTCGGATTTCCGGGGTATTACACACCGCGTTCAGATGACTGACAGTTGACCAAACTTTGTTTAAACGGTCGTCCATTTCATCGAGCCTGTCGATCAGACTATGCCAATCCGGGATGCCCTGTGCACTGAATTTGCCCAGCAATTCTGTCAGCTGGGACCGGTTGCTCGCCAGCACCTCGCTTACTGCTGGAACAATATCTTCAGAGCGTATGCGAGAAAAATCCGGCAAGCAGTCAAATTGCAGCAAAGGATTAACGACTATTTTGTCCGCCAACATCAATAAAGATCTCCTGTCTGTCTGGAAGCATTCACAGCTTTCATCATAACATCAGCATCCTACAAAATGAGCTTTGCGAATCGGGGTTAAACGTATGGCTATTGAATCATTTGAAGGCCATGTGCCATCTCTCGGGGCTGGTGTTTTTGTTCACAAAAGTGCCGTTGTCATCGGAGATGTCCATATAGGGGCCGACTCTTCTGTCTGGCCCTTGGCGACCATCCGCGGCGATATTCATCAGATCAGGATTGGGGAACGAAGCAGTATTCAGGATGGCTCCGTTTTACATGTCACCCACGATGGGCCGTTTAATCCTGGCGGCTTCCCTTGCACTGTCGGAGATGACGTCACGGTAGGACATAGAGTAATGCTGCATGGTTGCAGCATTAACAGCCGGGTGCTGATCGGTATGGGCGCTACGGTCATGGATGGTGCGGTTGTGGAATCTGAAGTGATTATTGGAGCGGGCAGCCTTGTTCCACCCGGCAAGCGACTTGAAAGCGGGTTTTTGTATGTTGGCTCACCCGTTAAACAAGTCAGAGCTCTTTCCGATCAGGAAAAATCCTTCTTCCTTTATACGGCAGCAAAGTATTGTGAGTTGAAGGATCGTTACCTGAACACAGCGGCGCCTGATTAAAATACTGTCAGCCTGCCAGCTTTCTTCTAAGTGCTTTTAAAACAGGCGCGGTATCTGGACGAATGCCGCGCCACAAGAAAAATGACTCTGCCGCCTGCTCCACAAGCATGCCGGTTCCATCGAGCGCCAAGGCAGCGTTTAACGACTTGCTCCATTTCTGGAAAACGGTGTCGCCGGTTGTATAAACCATGTCGTAACAACAGGTATTTGGCCTTATCAATGAATCGGCCAGCATCGGCATTTCACCGCTTAGGCCTGCCGAACTGCCATTGATAATCCAGTCAGCCTGAATATCAACAAGTTGATCATTTCCACGAACCTCCAGCTTAAATTCATCAGCAAACAATTTTTGTAGATCTTCTGCTCGAGTAAGTGTTCGGTTAGCGATAATAATGCGCGATGGGAGTGCTTTGATCAGGCGTGGCAACAAGCCGCGCACGGCGCCTCCTGCGCCCAGAATCAAGATGACTGAATCTGCCAGGCTTCTACCATGGTTCTGCTCAATATCTGTGACCAGGCCAATGCCATCCGTGTTGTCTCCCAGCAGACGGCCGTCTGGCATCTTTGAAATGGTATTCACAGCACCGGCCTTTTTGGCATTAGGCCCATGACAGTCAACGAGGCGCCATGCACTTTCCTTGTGGGGAACTGTTACATTTAATCCGCAGCCCCCCTCGTCAAAGAATCTTTTTACAGCAAGATCAAAATCCATTGGATCAACTTCCATCCGATCGTAAACCAACCGTTGCCCGGTTTGCTCGGCAAACAAGGCATGAATAAATGGCGATCGGCTGTGCTTAACCGGAAAACCTGCTACTGCATAATGATCCATCGAATGTCCTGTCAATTTCAGACCCAGTCTCGCGGCCGCAGAAAGTCCGTGTAAAGTCTCTCTTCCTCAGACCCCGGCTCGGGATGCCAGTCATAGACCCACCGGACTTCCGGCGGCAGAGACATGAGAATAGACTCTACACGGCCAAGTCCAGATTGCAGCCCGAATAATGTGCCCCGATCATAAACCAGGTTGAACTCAACGTAGCGGCCTCGTCGATAACGTTGAAACTGCTTCTGGGACTCATTAAATGACCGCCCCTTACGGGCCTCAACAATCGGTCCGTAAGCGTTTATGTAGCTGTTGGCGATCGCTCTTACCATCTCAAAACTTTTCTCAAAACCTGATTCGTTGAAATCATCAAAAAAAAGCCCGCCAATACCTCGTGTTTCTTTACGATGCGGCAGGTAAAAGTACTCATCACACTCTTTTTTAAATCGAGGGTACAACGCATCACCAAACGGCTCACACGATGTTTTGGCGACCTCATGCCAATGCCGGCAATCATCTTCATTGCCGTAATAAGGCGTCAAATCATATCCTCCCCCAAACCACCAGACCGGTGCTTCGCCAGGCTTTTCGGCTATAAAGAAGCGGAAATTTGCATGAGAGGTTGGTACAAATGGATTGCCCGGATGAATAACCAGCGATACCCCCATCGCCTGAAAACTGCGTCCGGCCATTTCGGGGCGGGTGGCGGATGCTGATGGCGGCAGACTGTCGCCAAAAACATGGGAAAAGTTGACTCCTCCTTTTTCAAAGACATTGCCATCGCTGATCACTCGGGTAATGCCGCTGCCTCCGCGTTCGCGCAGCCAAGAGTCTTCATGAAATCTGCTTTTACCATCAAGACTCTCAAGCCCTGAGCAGATACTGTTTTGCAGGCCAAGCAAAAACTCCCTCACCGCATCTGCAGAAACACCAGAGCCGGCGTTTTCACCTGAATGACTGTCTGACATGGCTAAGCTCCCTGTGGCGTTCACTTACGACGCACGAATGGTTTTCCCGGTGTAGAAATCAATAATCTTTGAGGGATTCGTAGCGCCACCTAAAGCCCCCGGCACTGTAAATTCCAATTGACCGCCAAAATACTTCTCTACTAAGACTCTCGATCTCGCCGGTGGTTTTCCGGATCTGTTCGCAGAAGTGGATACCAGCGGTCCTCCAAAGGCACGACACAACGACGTTACCAAGGGATGCTGACTGACCCTGAGCGCAACAGAATTGTGGCTGCCTTTTATCCAGTACGGTACCTGGTCCAGAATATCCGGCACTAAAAAGGTAATCGCACCCGTGCTGCCTTGGTTTTGCCATGCAACGTCCAGTTTATGTACCTGATCGACCGGTAATGCTGACAAGATGTCAGCAAATTCATCGATACCTCCAGCGATGAGTATCATACCTTTTTGGATCGGTCTCCGTTTGATCTGCAGCAAATCGAGACAGGCTTGTTTATTCAGTGGATCACAGCCAAGTCCCCAGACAGCTTCCGTGGGATAGGCAATGACGTTACCTTCCATCAGCCTCTGTGCCGCCACCTTGACAGATAACTTTTGCATAAAACGTCTCTTTTTTACTCATTCTGTTCCAAACGCCGCCAGCGACTGCCATTGTGACTTGCCAGTCCACAGACCTCCAGCCGCAACAACTTCTCACTCAACTCAGCAAATTGTAGCTCCGTTCTCAGCAAGAGGGTTTCAATACTGACACCATCCTGACATAGCTCTCGGTAGAGCAGTTCACAATCCGCTGGCAACTCAAAACCTGTCGGCAATGTGCCCGGGCGTTTGTGAGCAATCTGGTTTTTATTGCGGCTGTACTCTGGGTAACACATGGCCAGTTGCGCCTGGCAGATAAACTCAATGTGCTCAAGTATGTCCTGAGCATTTTCCGTCAAAACAGCGCCTTGACGAAGCAGTTTATGACAACCCCTGCTGCCAGGACTGTTTATTGATCCCGGCACTGAAAAGATCTCACGATTCTGCTCCAGTGCCAGACGAGCAGTGATCAAAGACCCGCTACGCATGGTGGCCTCTACAACACAAACCCCAAGACTCAGACCCGAAATAATCCTGTTCCTTTGAGGAAAGTGCTCTGCAAGGGGGCCGGCATCAAGTGGCAGCTCCGATACAATTGCACCTGACTCCGGAATACCGCAATTTACAATCCTGTCTGCCAGAGATTTATTCGAAACCGGATAAACACTGCTCAATCCGTTTCCCAGCACGGCAATCGTTGCTCCATTACTATCCAGCGCAGCCAGATGGGCCTGTGTATCAATACCAGATGCCAGTCCACTGCAGATAATCAGACCTTTGTCTGTCAGTTCTGCTGCCAGTCTGTAAGCCACCGAACGGCCATAAGCAGAGCTGCTGCGACTGCCAACAATCGCCACCATGGGGCGTCGCAGGATTTCTGGATTGCCTTTAACAAACAACAATGGCGGATAGTCAGGGATTTCTCTTAACAACGCTGGGTACGATGATTCACGTGCGAAAATCACGTGATTACATGACTCCTGAGTCCATTGTATGGTCTGCTCCAGCAAAAGATTCAGTTCTTTGTCTGGCTGCAGCGCTCGGCTTGCTGCTTGCAGCTCAGACTCTGTTGAGCTTAACGCTGCGATATCACGGGAATCGGGAAGGTAATCCGCTTGCTCCTGTTGCCACTTGTCCAGCAAGCGCCTTAGAAAAGCTGCACTGACGCCTTTTGTAAAAAATAAACTCAAGATTAATCGGGTCTGATCGTCAGTCATTGTCAGGACATCCTTGTCAAGTAGCCATCAAAACGCCGGGGCAAAGTTGCTGTGATATACTCCGCCCCAAAAAAAGCGGGCGGAACATGTTGTTAGAAAAACCCCCGATCTCTTGTGGTTATGGCACAGCAATGAGTCTGATGCTTGACGAAATTGCTTCTATCGGAGGACATAATGGCGAAACTCGAGATACTTGAATTCCCCGACGTGAGATTGAGAACCATTGCTAAACCTGTCGAGCACGTCGATGATCAGATTCGCACGCTGATCGACGATATGTTCGAAACCATGTATGAAGCGCCGGGAATAGGTTTGGCTGCCACCCAGGTGAATGTCCACAAACAGCTTATCGTGATTGATATCTCTGAAGACCGAAGTGAGCCTCTGGTTTTCATCAACCCTCACCTCACCGTCATCGATGAGGAACTGTCGGAATATGACGAAGGCTGCCTGTCTGTGCCCGGATTTTACGAGCCGGTCAGTCGCCCGGCCAAAGTAAAAGTCACCGCAGTCAATCGGTTGAGCGAGACGTTTGAGATAATCACCGACGGTTTACTCGCAACCTGTATCCAGCATGAAATGGACCATTTAAATGGCAAGCTGTTTGTTGACTACCTGAGCACGCTCAAGCGCCAGCGCATTCGCGGCAAACTGGAAAAGGCTCATAAACTGGCTGAATCTGAATAAGTGCCAGAACTTTTTGGAAGGACCCTATGTCATCGCTCGGAATCGTTTTTGCCGGAACTCCAGCCTTTGCCGCAAAGCACCTGAAGGCATTGATAGACTCAGGTCATAACATTCTGGCGGTTTACACCCAGCCAGACCGTGCAGCAGGTCGTGGTAAACACCTGCAGGCAAGCCCGGTCAAACTGTTAGCATTGGAAGCCAATATCCCTGTCTATCAGCCTGTCAGGCTGAAAGCTGCAGATGCTCAGAATGAGCTTGCCCGGCTTAACCCGGATCTGATGATTGTTGTGGCGTATGGACTTTTGTTACCGCAGGCGATTCTGGATATTCCCAAACGAGGGTGCATAAATGTGCACGCCTCAGTTCTCCCGAGATGGCGGGGCGCAGCGCCTATTGAACGGGCGCTGCTGGCAGGAGATGCTGAAACGGGTGTCACCATTATGCAAATGGATGCTGGCCTCGACACCGGCAACATGCTTCATGTGCTAAAGACGGACATACGTGCTACCGACACTCGGGAAATGCTGGAAACCAGGCTCGCAGAGATTGGCTGCGCAGGCCTGCTGCACACCCTAGCCAATTTGGATAAGCTTCAGCTTTCCGCACAAGTCCAGGATGACTCTCTCAGCACCTACGCTAAAAAGCTTGATAAAACAGAGGCTTTGATTGATTGGAATAACACATCCTCTCAAATTGACCTTGTGGTGAGAGCGGGTATTGGAAGAAATCCCGCGTACTCCTTTCTGAATGGTGAGCGCGTCAGAATCATGCAGGCCAGACCGGTCGATGATGCCATCGCTGCAACCCCTGGACGTATTATCAAAGTTATCAGAGCTCAGAGCACTTGCATTGCAGTCGCATGCGGAGAAGGCGCGCTTGAGCTTGAGGCAATACAGTTGCCGGGCAAAAACCCGGTCAATGTCAGAGACCTGCTCAATGGTCACAGTCCCTTGCTGACGGATGGCGCTACCTTCAGTCAGCTGGAAAACCCATGAAACCGATCTCTATGGAAGGTCCAGCAGGCGTCCGTGCCGTCGCTGCCACAGTCCTTGCTTCCTTATTGCTTCAAAGAGGTTCTCTTGCTACCCAACTTCCCCGTAGGCCGGCATCCCCGGGGGAGGTGCCCTCAATGGCTTTGCTGAAGGAACTATGTTACGGCACCTGCCGCTGGTATTTTCAACTCAACAGCACGTTGGTAAACCTTGTCGACAAACCGCTGAAGTCCAAAGATCTTGACATACACTGCTTGCTGATTCTGGGTATGTACCAACTGTCGCACATGCGCATCCCTGAGTACGTCAGCATCAATGAGACCGTCAACGCCTGCGTGGTTCTCAAAAAACCATGGGCCAAAGGACTCATTAATGCGGTCTTGCGCAAATTCCAGCGCATAGTATCTGCCGATCAAATCTCTTATGCCGATGATTCAGCCCGCTTCAGTTACCCGGAATGGTTGGTCACTTTGTTAAAAGCCGAGTGGCCGGATAGTTGGGAAGAGATCCTTAAGGCGGGCAATGCCCATCCGCCCATGAGCTTACGGGTCAATCTTCAACAGTGCTCGCGGGAAGGTTACCTTGAGCTGCTGGCTGAGCAGGGGATTACAGCTAGAGTAGGGGCTATATCCGCTACCGGCGTCTATCTGGAAAACCCCTGCCCTGTGGATTTGCTTCCTGGCTTCAGAGAGGGATATGCAAGTGTGCAGGATGAAGCGTCGCAACTGCTTCCCTCTCTGTTAGCTCCGGAAAGCGGCCATCGTATCCTCGATGCATGTGCCGCGCCCGGCGGAAAAACCTGCCATTTGTTGGAAGCTGAGCCAAACATTGCTCAGATTATCGCCCTGGACATTGAGGCTCGCCGCCTTGATCGGTTGCAGGAAAACCTTGAGCGATTAAACCTGTCCGGTGCGCGGGTCAAAATTGTTGCGGCGGATGCAACACTGACAGAGGAATGGTGGGACGGCGAGTACTTCGATCGCATTTTATTGGACGCACCGTGTTCTGCGACGGGTATTATCCGTCGACAACCTGATATCAAGCTGTTGAGAACGCCTGCGGATATTGACCGTCTCTGCCTATTGCAAGGCCGTCAGTTAGATCGCTTATGGCGCTGTCTTAAACCCGGTGGGTTTATGGTTTATTCCACCTGCTCAATTCTTCCCGCTGAAAACAGCGAGCAAATAGCTGCCTTTCTCAATAGAACTTCAGATGCTGAATCAAAAGCCATGCCTGAGGATTGGGGTGTTTTATGTCGTTATGGGAGACAACTTCTACCTCATGACAACGGTACTGATGGGTTTTATTTTGCATTGCTGCAAAAAATGCTTCCCCCAGATAAACCAGGCCATGGCCTTGTAAGCCCGTTATGATGGGCGGATAATTCTTAAAACGAGCTTTCAAGATCGACGCCAGCCCGGCGTCCGTGCAGGAGCCAGAACCACTAGATGAAAATAATAATTCTGGGTTGTAACCCGGTCGGTGTATCACTGGCTGAGAACCTGTCCAGTGAAGCAAATGACATCACCTTGGTAGATCCAGACGCAGACAAGCTGCGGGAACTTAAAGACCGGCTGGACGTAGGTATCGCTCAGGGCTGGCCATCACACCCGGACGTGCTGCGCGCCGCTGGTGCTGATGATGCTGACATGATCATCGCGGTGACTGAAAATGACGAAGTCAACATGGTCGCTTGTCAGATCGCCTATTCTATTTTCAAAACGCCAAAAAAAATCTGCCGCCTGCGTTCAGCATCCTATATCGCGCAAGAGGATCTATTCTGTAATGAAGCGATTCCTCTGGATGTCGTTATCAGCCCGGAGCTATTGGTCTCTAACTACATTAAACGTCTGATTGAGCTGCCCGGCTCATTGCAAGTGTTGGATTTTGCTGACGGAAACGCCCAGTTGGTTGCTGTTCGGGCCTATTATGGTGGTCCACTGGTAGGCCAGGAAATTCGCTTTTTACGCGAGCATATGCCTAATGTTGACGCTCGTGTTGCGGCCATTTTTCGGCGCAATCGCGCCATCACACCTGAAGGCTCAACCGTCATTGAGGCCGATGACGAAGTGTTCTTTATTGCTGCTGCAAAAAACATTCGTGCTGTCATCGGGGAGCTGCGTCGACTAGATAAACCATACAAACGCCTGATCATTGCGGGTGGCGGCAATATCGGTATGCGACTGGCCGAAGCGCTTGAACAGCGGTATCAGGTAAAAGTGATTGAATTTAATGCCGAGCGCTGTGCATTCCTTTCGGAATACCTCAGCCGGGCAATCGTGTTAAACGGTATGTCTTCTGACAAACAACTGCTGTTGGAAGAGGGCATTGAAGATACCGATGTGTTCCTGGCGCTGACTAATGATGATGAAGCCAACATCATGTCTTCAATGCTAGCCAAGCGGCTTGGCGCGCGCAAAGTAATGTGTCTGATCAACAATCCAGCTTACGTGGATCTTGTCCAGGGCGGGGAAATCGATATAGCAATCTCGCCGCAACAAGCATCTATCGGAAGCCTGTTAACACATGTGCGCCGGGGCGATATTGTGAATGTGCACTCCTTGCGCCGGGGTGCTGCAGAAGCACTGGAAGCAATCGCCCATGGCGACAGCCATTCCTCCAAGGTTGTCGGTCGCGCAATTGAAGACATTGATCTGCCGCCAGGAACAACCATCGGCGCAATTGTCCGAAATCATGAAGTGCTCATTGCACACGATGATATCGTCATCGAGCCTGAGGATCATGTGATTCTGTTTTTGACTGACAAGAAGCGCATTCCTGAAGTTGAACGCTTGTTTGCCGTAGGATTTTCTTTCTTTTAACGCCGCAGGCCTGCCTGCGTCCATGCCGGAATAAACCAACAACATGCACATTTCTGTTGTGTCACGAATACTTGGCGTGTTGCTGATGCTGTTCAGCCTGCTGGCGTATTTGCCCTCAATGCTGGTGTCGTTGATTTATGGTGACGGGGAGTTAACGTCATTTGGATTCGCCTTGATGCTGACCTTCGGGACAGGCCTGATTTTCTGGATACTCACCTGGCGATCCAAGCAGCAGATGCGAACACGCGACGGGTTCCTGGTTGTTACCATGTTCTGGACGGTTCTCAGCACATTCGGATCGCTTCCCTTTCTGTTTTCGCCTGATATGGGCATGACTATTACTGATGCAGTATTCGAGTCGTTTTCAGGTCTGACCACGACAGGGGCAACGGTTCTCACTGGATTGGACTATATGCCCAAGTCGATTCTTTTTTACCGCCAGCAACTGCAATGGCTGGGAGGCATGGGTATCGTCGCGCTCGCTGTTGCCGTGCTACCTATGCTTGGAATCGGAGGTATGCAGTTGTATCGGGCTGAGAGTCCGGGACCCGTTAAAAATGACAATCTGGTACCGCGACTTGCGGAAACAGCAAAATCGCTTTGGTATATCTATCTTGGACTTACCGCATTGTGTGCGCTGGCCTACTGGGCTGCCGGTATGAGTTTGTTTGACGCGATCTGTCACAGTTTTGCAACCGTGGCGATTGGCGGGTTCTCTACTTATGACGCCAGTATTGGCCATTTTGACAGTGCTACCATCAACATGATCGCGGTGCTATTTATGTTTCTTGCCGGGATTAACTTTGCTCTTCATTTCACCGCGTGGAGGCATCGAAGTGTTTCGCAATATCTGAAAGACCCTGAAACCCGCTTTTACACCGCCATCTTGTTTGCACTTGCTGTGTTTACGATTTCAGTTTTGTTTCTGACTGACACATACAACTTCAAAGATGCTTTTATCCATGGCCTTTTTCAGACGGTTTCGATCACGACAACGACGGGCTTTGCAACGGCAGACTTCAGCTCCTGGCCCTTGGCGCTACCCTATGTGTTGATCTACGCATCTATCGTTGGTGCGTGCGCAGGATCTACTGGCGGAGGCATGAAGGTCATCCGCATCCTGTTGATTTTCAAGCAAGGTTCGCGTGAGATAAAGCGACTTATCCACCCGAATGCTGTGATCACTGTAAAGCTTGGCAGGAACATGGTTCCTGACCGGGTCATTGAATCTGTGTGGGGATTTTTTGCGGTCTATGTACTTGTATACCTTATCTTGCTGATCGTGTTACTGGTGATGGGGATGGATGTAGTGACCGCATTCAGTGCTGTCGGCGCATGCCTTAACAATCTCGGACCCGGACTGGAAGGCGTTGCTGCAAATTATGCGGATATCTCTGATCCGGCAAAGTGGGTTTTGTGTCTGGCAATGCTGCTTGGCCGCTTGGAGATATTTACGTTGCTGGTCCTGTTTATGCCAATGTTCTGGCGTCGCTGAGCAGATGCGCTGATCTTTGAATGAGATCAGTACAAGGGAGCAGGGTCATCATCCGGGCGACTCCTGAAGCGCTTGTACTCCCATTGATACTGTGACGGGGCCGCCAGCACACATCTCTCAACAGATTTGTTCATGGCTGTTGCCGATATTACCGGATCAGAATGGTAGATATCTGGATCTGCCGGTGTGAACACAATATCAAATCCATCTCCATCGGACCGCCGCTGAGCATACGCAAAAATCACAGTAGCGCCTGTTTTTACTGCGAGTTTTGGCAGCAACGTCATGGTGAAGGCTTGTATCCCGAAGAAAGGGGCAAACACACCACCATCTGTGCGTGGCTGCTGATCCGGAAGAATCCCGGTCACCCCACCTTGTTGCAGGGTTTTACTAAGTCTGATCACGCCATGACGATTGGTTGGGACCAACTCCGCTCCTGCTTTAGAGCGTGATCTTACCATCAGCTGCTCTAGCCCCTTGAGTTTGGGTGGCTTATACAGGGTTGTCATTGGCCCGAGGCGGCAAATGTACAAACCCAATATCTCCCAATTTCCAAGATGCGGTGCGGCAATGATTATTCCCCGGCCGGAGTCTTGAGCGTGTTTAACCAGATCCAGGCCACTTACATCTTTTACCAAGCGAAGAGTATGGTCTGTGTTTGCGTACCAGATATGCCCCAGTTCAAGGACTCCCTTTAACGTTTGTTGTATGCTTTTTAACGCCAGTTGACGGACTTCTGACTCTGTCATTGTGGGGAAAACCAGGTGCAGGTTGATCAGCGTAATGCGCCGTGTGTCCGTTGGCATAAGGGATGCCAGATAACCAAATCCATCAGCAAATTTGTACAAGACCTTTATTGGAATCCAGGACAGCAGCCTCAACAAAGCAGTTACAACGATTGTTTTTACGGTGTCTATGATAGGGTCTCTCTTAGGTTTTGAGCTGTGTTAGCGCATTCTAGCGCAGTGGATATAAACAGCCTAATCCAGCATAATTGCGTCTTTTCGACTGTTTATGCGCATTTCGCGCATGATAATGAGGTGTGTCTTGGCGTTACCAACACCGGCGGCGGCTGATGTAAAAACTTTTCAGGGTCTCATTCTCGCTCTCCAGAGTTTCTGGGCAAAGCAGGGCTGCGTTGTTCTTCAGCCTCTTGATCTGGAAGTAGGGGCTGGGACATTTCATCCGGCGACTTTCCTGCGCGCTATTGGCCCTGAGAGCTGGCGAACAGCGTACGTGCAGCCCAGCCGAAGGCCGACCGACGGACGTTACGGCGAAAACCCGAATCGACTTCAGCACTATTACCAGTTCCAAGTAATCCTTAAGCCGTCTCCTCCAAATATCCAGGATCTCTATATTGAATCCTTGCGCCAACTGGGTATTGACCCTCAGATCCATGATATTCGATTTGTTGAGGATAACTGGGAGTCACCTACACTCGGTGCCTGGGGTCTTGGTTGGGAGGTGTGGCTGAATGGTATGGAAGTGACTCAGTTCACTTATTTTCAACAAGTTGGCGGGCTTGAATGTTTCCCGGTCAGTGGTGAAATCACTTATGGCCTTGAACGTATCGCCATGTATCTGCAAGGTGTGGACAGCCTTTATGACCTGGTCTGGGCTGAAGGACCTGACGGCGTAGTCACCTACGGCGATGTGTTTCATCAGAATGAAGTGGAAATGTCGGCATTCAATTTTGAGTATGCCAACGTCGAAGCCCTGTTCCGCTACTTTGATGATTGCGAATCACAATGTACACAGCTGATAAATTTAGGCCTCGCGTTACCTGCATACGAGCAGGTATTAAAAGCCTCGCATTTCTTTAATCTGCTTGATGCTCGACAGGCAATATCAGTAACTGAGCGACAGAGATTCATTCTCCGGGTTCGTGCGCTGTCACGACAAGTCGCTGAGGCTTACTACGAAAGCCGGCGCAAACTTGGCTTCCCGCTAGCACCTGAGCATATGCGTCAGGCTGCATTAAATCCCTAATTTTCGAAACAGGCGGCAAGTACCGTTAACACCATGAGCGAAAAAGATTTTTTAGTTGAAATTGGCTGTGCAGAGCTTCCCCCAAAGGCATTGAAGGGCCTTTCCGACGCATTTGTTTCAGGTTTAGCGGCAGGTCTCAGCGCCGCGGGGCTTTCCTTTAAAGAGATCAGGGCATTTACCAGCCCAAGGCGGTTAGCTGCGCGCGTGGAGGGTCTGGTCACCGCACAGGCAGATAGCACTATTGAGCGAGTGGGGCCAGCAGTATCAGCAGCTTATGATAAAGCAGGTCTTCCGACACCGGCGGCACTTGGTTTTGCTCGCTCGTGTGGGGTTGAGCTTTCGTCACTGGGACACGCTCAAAAGGATGGCGTAGACAAACTGGTGTTCCGTGCTCTACGAAAGGGAGAGGATACCATTAGCCTGTTGCCCGGCATCGTCATGGGCTCACTTCAAAAATTACCAATTCCCCGAAAAATGCGTTGGGGAAGTACTCGTGACGAGTTTGTGAGACCCGTTTATTGGTTGGTGATGCTGTTTGGTGACACCGTCATCGACACGGAGTTGTTTGGAATTCGCAGTAGCCGTGTAACACGCGGTCATCGGTTTCAATGTGAAAGCCCTATCACCATTACTAGTCCCTCAGAGTATGAAGCTCTTTTGCTGAATCCAGGATTTGTAATTGCCGATTATGAATCAAGAAAGGCTCGTGTACGGGAGTTGATACTGGAGCAGGGTGCTTTACTTGGCGCTGTTGTCCATGTTGACGAGGACTTGCTGGAAGAAGTAACCAGCATGGTTGAGTGGCCCGTAGCACTGACGGGGCGATTTGATGAGCACTTCCTTGCGGTACCCGCTGAAGCCTTGATTTCATCGATGAAAAATCACCAAAAGACTTTTTATCTTACTGATAAATCAGGAAAAATGCTCGCAAACTTTATTGCTGTAGCTAACCTTGCAAGTAAAGACCCTGCACAGGTTATTGCTGGGAACGAGCGGGTTATAAGACCACGATTAGCGGATGCAGCATTCTTTTATGATTCCGACCGGAAAACTACTCTTGCTTCGCGTTTACCCTTATTGGGCAAAATAGTTTTCCAGCAACAACTCGGAACCGTAGAGCAAAAGTCTCTGCGCGTTGCTGAGCTGAGTGCGTTTATTGCACAGAGCACATCCGTGGATGAGCAGACCTGCAAAAGGGCCGCGCTGCTTGCCAAGTGTGATCTGCTGACCAATATGGTGTCAGAATTCCCTGAGCTGCAAGGGATCATGGGCAGTTATTATGCACGGCATGATGGCGAAGACGAGGCTGTTGCCTTGGCGATTACTGAACAGTACTTGCCAAAATTCGCTGGTGATGTTGTTCCGTCCAGCGATGCCGGCGCCATTCTGGCAATTGCAGAAAAGATCGATACCATTTGCGGATTGTTCGCTATCGGGCAGCCTCCGACAGGTTCCAAAGATCCTTTTGCGCTACGCAGAGCTGCGCTGGGCGTGTTGCGTATCCTGATCGAAAAGAAAATTGATCTTGATTTGCTGACTGCCATAGAAAAATCTCTGGCGTTATACATGAGTCAGGGCGTAGCGGTCCCGGTGAGTGCTCAGTCAGATGTTTTTGGTTTTGTGCTGGAGCGTTTCCGTGCCTGGTACCAAGGCGAAGGCATAAAAGCTGAAATTTTTCAGTCAGTTATGGAGCTCAAGCCTTCAAGGCCGCTGGATTTCGCAAACAGAGTTTCTGCCGTAAATCGATTCAGTCAGCTTGCAGAAAGTGCTTCCTTGTCCGCCGCCAATAAACGCGTATCAAACATTCTGTCCAAGCACGAAGGTGTCATTCCCATGACATTTGACATGAGCAAGCTGGTAGAGCCGGCTGAGCTGGTTCTGGGCGAGAAAGTTTCACAGCTTCTTCATGAAGCGGGGCCTTTGTTCGATCACTCCGAATATGCTTTGGGACTGGAGAAGCTGTCTGTTCTCAAACCAATCGTCGACGCGTTTTTTGAGGACGTGATGGTCATGGTCGATGACGAATTGCTCCGGGATAATCGTTTAGCCTTGCTGAATGCGTTACGACAACTCTTCCTGCGCGTTGCTGATATTTCTTGCCTGCATACATCCTGATGACAAAGTTTTTAATATTGGACAGGGATGGTGTCATCAACGAGGATTCAGACAGCTTTATCAAATCCGTTGATGAGTTGCAGCTGATTCCAGGAAGTATTGACGCTATCGGGCGCTTGACCGCCCGGGGATATCGGATCTTTGTGGCAAGCAACCAGTCCGGTATAGCACGGGGATTGCTGGATGAATACGCTTTGGCAAAGATCCACCAACGCCTGAATGCAATGATCGAAGATGTCGGTGGCTTTATCGAGGGGTGGGTTTACTGCCCCCATGGCCCCCTCGATGGTTGTGACTGCCGCAAGCCAAAGCCCGGGCTCTTATTTAAAATCTCATCAGAGTTTGACGTTCCGTTAATTGGTACACCCTATATAGGAGACAGTTTAAGAGATCTCCAAGCCGCTAAAGCCGCCGGTTGCGAGCCTGTTTTGGTGCTAACTGGAAAAGGCAAGAGGACATTTGCAGATGGTTTCCCCGCAGAGGTAGGGGAAGCGCGCGTGTACGAGAACCTCGCGATGTTTGCTGATGCGCAATTACTTGCAGGTGCTGTGTGATAAATAAAGTTCGTTCTGGTTTGTTTTCCGTCGGTTACGGCGCACTTACCCTTGTGATTTCCGTTTCTGTAACCTTGGTGTTCTGGATACTCCCCCCGCTCAAGCGTTTTTTCTTATATGCGCTTTGGTGCAAACTGGTTTTATGGTGGTTAAGAATTACCTGCGGAATCAGTTACACCATCGAGGGCCTTGAAAATATTCCGGATCAGCCCGTTGTAGTTATGAGCAATCATCAAAGCGCATGGGAGACTATTTTCTTGTATCAGCTGTTTTCACCAGCATGTCCGATTCTAAAAAAAGAACTTTTGGATATCCCATTCTGGGGTTGGGCAATGCGCTTGCAGAATCCAATTGCTATCGACAGAAGTAAGCCTAGGGAAGCAGGCAAGTCATTGCTAACTCAGGGCGCACAAAGAATAGAGCAAGGCCTCTCCATTCTAGTATTCCCTGAAGGGACGCGTGCGCCTGCCGGAACAATAGGAAAGATTTCCCGAGGCGGGGCTCAGCTGGCAGTTGCTACTTCAACTCCTGCAATCCCTGTCCTGCATAATGCAGGGCTGTTTTGGCCAGCTGGAACACAAAGAAAACAGTCAGGGACTATTCGAGTGATGATTGGTGAGCCTCTTAGTCCGGAAGGTAAAACCGCAAAGGAGTTAGCGGCCGAATTTGAAGACTGGATTATGGAGAACAAACATCTGGTCGGGATTGTTTAAAGCAGGATTGCCCGAGCTGTAACGTGTTCGCCGTTATCACGCTCGGTTAGACCCTGACCCCACAACAATAGTGTTGCCTCAGATATCGAGGTTCTGCACAGCGAGTGCATTTGTCTCAATAAATTCCCGCCGCGGATCTACCTGATCCCCCATCAAGGTAGTGAAAAGCTGGTCAGCACCGATAGCATCCTCAATGGTTACTTGCAGCATTCGGCGACCTTCTGGATCCATGGTGGTTTCCCAAAGTTGCTCGGGGTTCATTTCGCCCAGTCCTTTGTATCGCTGTAAGTAATGCCCTTTCATGGCATCTTCGGTTAGCCAGACGAGGGCTTGGCTAAAACTACTGATTTCCTGTATTTTTTCACCGCGCTGGACAAATGCCCCAGGCTCTATAAGTCCCTGCAACATTTCGCCAAGTTTGATAAGCGCCCTATACTCACCTGAACCAAAGAAGTCTTTGTTGAATTTGAATTCCCGGTTCAATCCATGCAGAGCATGAGTAACATACGGCAGATAAATGTTTCTCTCTGGATCTTTGTACTGGCTTAAATTGTAGGCAGGTGCTGATTTCGGATGTTGCCGCTGAAGTTCTTCAGACAGTGTTTGTACCCATTTACTGATTTTGTCTTCACTGAAGTCGTCTTGCAGCGGCGATACAAAAATCATCGCCTCAAGAATTTCTGACGGGTACAGCCGTTCTAAACGCTTTATCATGGCATACGTACTGTTGAATTGACGGACCATTGCTTCCAGCGTTTCGCCGGTAATCGCCGGGGCACCTGCATTGACATGCAGACTGGATCCGTCCAAAGCAACTTGTGTCTGATACTTTGCCAGCTCGTCGTTATCCTTCAGATACTGTTCGTTTTTACCTTTTCTTATTTTGTAGAGAGGCGGCTGTGCGATATATATGTATCCTCGCTCAACAAGCTCACGCATTTGGCGAAAGAAAAAGGTCAGTAACAACGTTCGGATATGAGACCCATCTACGTCCGCATCCGTCATGATTATTATGCGATGGTATCTTAGATGTGCAACAGAAAAGTCGTCCTTCCCTATTCCGCAACCCAACGCCTTGATGAGAGTGCCAATTTCTGCAGAGCCCAGCATCTTATCGAAACGAGCTTTTTCGACATTCAGAATCTTTCCTTTTAGTGGAAGAATTGCCTGATTCTTTCTGTTTCGACCCTGTTTTGCTGATCCACCTGCTGAATCTCCCTCTACGATGTAGAGTTCTGAAAGCGCAGGATCCTTTTCCTGACAGTCCGCTAATTTTCCAGGCAAACCAGCCATATCCAAAGCGCCCTTACGACGAGTCATTTCTCTGGCCTTTCGCGCGGCTTCGCGTGCTCGCGCCGCATCTATCATTTTGCTGACGATCTGTTTGGCTTCCAGAGGATTCTCAAGTAAAAAGTCCGTGAAATGGCTCACCATTTCTTGCTCTACAGCTGTTTTAACCTCTGAAGACACTAGTTTGTCTTTTGTTTGAGATGAAAATTTCGGATCTGGTACTTTTACGGAAATAACTGCGGTCAAACCTTCACGCGCATCATCCCCGGTTGTTGCTACTTCTTTACCTTTTTTAGCGGCGACCTCTTTATCAATATAGGTTTTCAATACACGCGTGAGCGCGCTTCTAAAACCCGCAAGGTGTGTGCCGCCATCTCGCTGTGGAATATTATTGGTGTAAGGAAAAATATTCTCTTGATAGGTATCGTTCCATTGCAATGCAATTTCAACTGTAATGCCATCTTCTTCTCGCTGGGCGATAAAGTGGAAAATCTTGTTGATTGGCGTTTTATTAGTATTGAGATAGTCAACAAAGGCCTTTAGCCCGCCATCGTATCTATACGTATCTTGTTTTCCTGAGCGCTCATCTTTCAAATGAATCGTGACACCTGCATTCAGAAAAGCCAATTCCCTTAACTTTTTGGCGAGAATGTCATAGTGGAATTCAATATTCTTGAAGGTAAGTGGGGATGGCTTGAAAAAAGTTTCAGTTCCGTTTGCGGCTGTCTCCCCAACAACCGCCAAAGGTGCCTGCGGAACGCCGTGTTTATAAAACTGTTCGTGCACCTTACCGCCACGCCGAATAGTTAGTTTAAGATCTTCGGATAATGCGTTCACTACGGATACGCCCACTCCGTGTAAACCACCGGAAACCTTATAGCTGTTATCGTCGAATTTTCCGCCGGCATGTAAAACGGTCATGATCACTTCGGCGGCTGACACTCCTTCCGCGTGCATATCTGTTGGGATACCTCGGCCGTTGTCCGTAACAGAAACACCTTCGCCAACATGCACTACAACCGAAATCTCATCACAATGGCCCGCTAATGCCTCATCGATTGAGTTGTCGACCAACTCAAAAACCATATGATGCAGACCCGTCCCATCTTCTGTATCACCGATATACATTCCCGGTCTCTTTCTTACCGCATCTAATCCTTTGAGAACCTTAATGCTCGACGAGTCGTAGGTTGATTCCGTAGTCATACATTTCTCCAATTAGACAGCCGGTTTAACAGCACGTATTTTACCATGTTCCACGTGGAACTTCCCTGACGTCTCCGTTAAATCTGATACTCGCGCCAGATCACCACCAGTAATCGCCGTAAAGATGCACTGGTTTTTTGAGGAAATTAGCGCATCAAGCACTGCTCCACTACTATTTGCATCTAACTCAGATGCCAAATCATCGATTAGAAAAGTTATCGTATAAGCAGGGCACCCCTGCTCTGCTTTTATCTGAGATAGATATCTGCTCATGGATATCTTTAGCGCGCACGCGACTAGTTTTATCTGCCCCCTGCTCAAAACCTCACTGGCAGGAAGACCTGCACTAGATATCGCAACATCAGCTCTATGAGGGCCCAATGTTGTTGCCCTATATTTAGTATCTTTCGCTCTCGAATCGAAGAGGGCTTGATGTAAAGGCATTCCTCTAGGCCAACCTTTTTTGTAGTCTATAGAGATATCGATTGCAGGCAGAAATTCAGTAATCGTTCTAAGCAGAAATGGAATATAAGACTTTAGCAATTGCTTGCGAAGAATATGCATCTCTTCTCCAGATTTTGCGAGCTCCTCATCCCAAATAGAAAGCTGGCTCTGAATATCTCGCGGGTTTAGTTTTAGCAACGCATTACGCTGCTGGACTAGTCGGCGGTAATTTCTCCAGCGACCCAGGTATGAATGTTCCACGTGGAACATCGCCCAGTCTATAAACCGCCTTTTTATCCCGGCACCACCATCGACAAGCAAAAAACTATCAGAATTTAAAACCTGTATTGGCATAAGGGGAGCGATTTCTTTCCAACCAGACTGGGGCTCAGAGTTCAATCGAAGAGTAGGCGTGGTCGTCAAATCACGCTGCAAGCCAACCCGGTCACCTGAAAAAAGTTCTGCATAAACTAAAAACTGATCCTGACCATCCGCTAGAAGTGGGTCGACTCTTGCTGTTCTGAACGATTTGCCCACGCTTAATACATGAATGGCTTCCATAAAGCTGGTCTTGCCGCTCCCGTTATCACCAACAAGAAGATTTACCTCAGGGCGCAAATCAAGATCAATGTCCTTCAGATTCCTGAAATTATCGATCTTGATTCGTTTAAGCGCGGACATTGGGGGGGCTATACATCAGCACAGAAGTCGGGACATATTGTTAGTTATCATCAAAGCCGCATCGGCATGACAACATATACAGCATCCGACGCAGACACTGCTTCAACCAATGCGCTGCTATTGGAATCAGAAAGCGTGAATCTCACCTTGTCACTATCAAGGACATTTAACACATCCATTAAGTAGCTAACGTTAAATCCAATTTCCAGAGGCTCGCCTTGGTAATCAACGGATATTTGATCCTCTGCCTCTTCTTGCTCAGGATTGTTGGCCACCACCTTGAGCTCATTAGTGGCCAGTAGTAAATGAACACCGCGGAACTTTTCATTTGACAGTATGGAGGCGCGGCCAAATGCGATCTTGAGGCTACTCTTTTCACCAATAACAAATTTGCTGCCACCTTTCGGAAGCACTCTCTGGTAGTCAGGAAATTTGCCATCAACAAGCTTGGATGTAAATGTAAAGTCCTCAAGCTTCGCCCTTATATGCCCTGCACAAAAGACCAAGGACAAAGAACCATCGCCCGGCTCAGCTAATAACCGAGAAAGCTCCAGAACACCCTTACGAGGAACGATAACCTGCAAAGTTTCACTGACACCGGTCTCAATCCCGGTCGTATGCATCGCCAATCGATGCCCATCTGTCGCAACGACTCTCAACCATGACTTGCCAATTTCAAACAACATTCCATTTAAATAATAACGTACGTCTTGCTGCGCCATTGCAAAAGCACAAGAATCAACAAGCTTCTTAAGCTCTGTTCGATTAATCTGCAACTCATGCGTCCCAGCTTCATCAACGGTGACAGGAAAATCAGTTGCGGGTAACGTAGCCAGTGTAAAGCGGCTGCGACCAGACTTAATCAGACTCTTTCCATCTTCAACAGACAAGGACAGGGCAGACCCGTCAGCAAGAGACTTGCATATATCCATCAGTTTTCTTCCTGGCACAGTAATCTCACCAGGAAAGGATCCAACATTAACTTTAACTCTTCCAAGCAACTCAACTTCAAGGTCGGTGCCTGTAATTTCCAGAAAGTCGTCTTTCAGACTCAGCAGCACATTGGCCAGTACCGGCAAGGTATGCCTGCGCTCCACCACACCCGACGCCAACTGCAGAGGTTTCAAAATAGCATCTCTGGAAATAGAAAATTGCATGATTCGATCTCGAATAAATTATTATCTTTATTGAAAAAACCGTTGTTAAAATCGGTTACCGGAATAGGCTGCTATTGCTCGCTTTAACGATCAGGTAGCTAATGCTCTTAGGAGGTTATTATAGTCTTCAGCCAAATCCTCGAAACTACCCCTGAGCTTTTTAATCTGCTTACACGCATGCAATACCGTTGTGTGGTCACGACCTCCAAAGGCATCACCAATCTCAGGCAAGCTGTGATTTGTGAGTTCTTTGGCCAATGACATAGCAACCTGACGCGGCCTTGCTACAGATCTGTTTCTACGCTTGGAGAGCATATCAGCCATCTTGATCTTATAATACTCCGCAACTGTTCTCTGTATGTTATCTACAGAAACCAGTTTTTCATGCAAGGCAAACAGATCGCGTAAAGCCTCTCTTACCAACTCAAGATCGATCCGGCGGCCTACAAAATTCGAGTGTATGATGACCTTCTTCAGCGCACCTTCCAGTTCTCTTACGTGAGAGCGCAGCCTCTGTGCAATAAACATTGCCGCGTCACCTGGCAACTCTATGTTGCTTTGTGCCGCCTTATTGATAAGGATTGCTGCGCGAGTTTCCAGCTCTGGCGGTTCTACGGCAACACTGAGACCCCAGCCGAATCTAGACTTCAGGCGCTCCTCCAACCCATTGATTTCTTTGTGATATTTGTCGCTGGTAAGAATAATTTGTTGCCCGCCTTCCAGCAGGGCATTAAACGTATGGAAAAACTCTTCCTGCGAACGCTCTTTCCCTGCAAAAAACTGAATGTCATCAATCAATAAGGCATCGACCGAACGATAGTATCTTTTAAACTCGTTGATCGCGTTTAACTGAAGTGCCGTCACCATGGTTGCTACAAAGGTTTCAGAGTGCAGGTAAACAACTCTCGCGTTTGGCTTTCTCGCAAGCATATGATTACCAATAGCATGCATCAGGTGCGTTTTACCAAGGCCCACACCACCATAAATAAACAACGGGTTATAAGCACCACCCGGATTATCGGCAACCTGAATAGCTGCCGCCCTAGCTAACTGGTTAGACTTGCCCTCGATAAAGTTCTCAAACGTGTTATCGGGATTAAGCGAGCCTTTGTGGCGCAACTTGCCTTCAATAATCAGCTCCATGCTTTTTGCGCCACTTCCACGCCGAGTTAACGCCGTAACGCTTTGTAGCTGAGCCTCCGCATTATCGATAGACCTAGATTCACTCTCTGTTAAAGCGCGTGGTGATTTTAATACTTCGCCATCCAGTCTGTTTGCGCTCAAATCCTGTTCTGCTTTATCAAAAGGACGGCTAGCTTGAATATGAGCAATGACATTAGCAGCGCTTGGTGTACTTACTGCAAGCGGTTGCACCGCTTGCCTTTTACCAACCTCAAGGAAAACGTCAAAATTCTCTCCGCCCGACTGCCGTTGAATAAGCTCACAAATTCTTGAATAGAATTTATCTTTAACCCAATCCTGAACGAATCTGTTGGGGGCGAATAAGGTTAATCCCTCGGCTGAAAACTCAGCCTCCAACGGTCTTATCCATGTATTAAACTGTTGAGAAGGAAGCTCTTCCTTCAGGTGATCTACACACCGTTGCCAATTTGCCAAAAGCACGAATTTACACTGCCCTGTAGTCTGTTATTTTTTAGACGAACTTGAATGAATGAACACCAATCATAGCGCGCGGGATTAGACTTATCCACACCGGGTCACATATTTTTGTGGCAATTTGTCCCGATATTTTTTGCATATAATTTAATTGTTTAGGGTATTTATACACATTTTTTCCGATCAATCATGGACAGAAACTCTTGCAAATTTGTGCTGCCGCAAAACCAACAAGCTGTGGATAACTTGTGACTAAGCAGGTATAAGCATCAGGGTCGTAACCGCCACAGAACTGCGCGGTAACCGGCCTAAAAGTCTTTGTCATTCCTTGCATAAGAGGCTTAAACCATCTAGAATTCGCGCTCTTCGAATTTTCTGAGCAAGTAGCCAACGAATAAGCGTGGTTTTTTGTTCCAAATTTCAGACACATTTTATTAGCTTCTCTTTGGACAGTTATTATGAAAAGAACCTTCCAGCCAAGCTTGATCAAGCGCGCGCGAACTCATGGATTCCGTGCACGCATGGCGACCCGCGGTGGTCGCTTGGTAATCAAGCGCCGTCGCTCACGTGGTCGCGCCAAGTTGACAGCCTGATAGTTCCATCAAGTCGCCAGTGGCCGATCAAAGTTTTGGCCGGAAACTGCGGCTACTGACTGCCTCTGATTACAAGGCAGTTTTTGGCAAGGCCGAACTCAAAGTGTCCTGTCCCCAATTGCTGATTCTTGCCATTAAAAGTGGTTATGAAGATCCGCGGTTGGGGTTGGTTATTGCAAAAAAACATATTCGACTGGCTGTGGAACGTAATCGCTTAAAACGCCTGCTTCGCGAGTCGTTTCGTAAACATCAGCAATTGCTCATTGAAATGGATATCGTTATTCTGGCGCGGTCCGGGTCAGATAAACTGGACAACGAGAACTTCGTCACGTTAGTAGAAAAATTGTGGCAAGATCTGATGCGACGACAAAAGCGCCTGAATGCTAGATAAGTGGTAAGCCAATATGCTCGCCAAATTTACAATCAAAATAATCTATGTATACCAGCTTACGCTAAGTCTGTTGATTGGGAATCAATGTCGCTTTTTTCCCTCTTGCTCGCACTATACTCAAGAAGCTATTGAGCTTCATGGTGTCGTGAAGGGCTGCTGTCTTGGAGGAAAACGAATCCTACGTTGTCATCCATGGCACGCAGGAGGATTCGATCCGGTCCCGGGTAGTCAAATCCACTTAGACGTAGACACGTCGTTAAACCAAAAGTTGTAATTGCACATGGACTATATCAAGTACTCAATTCTTGCCGGCTTGGCTGTTGTTAGTTATCTGTTATTGCTCGCATGGCAGGAAGACTTTCCTGCAGTTGCTCCGGTAGCTGTGAATGAGTCTGTTTCGTCTGCGGAGGTGTCCAGCGATATTCCTGTTTCAATTCCTTCTCAGGTCTCAGTTCAGGATATCCCGGTCGTAAATGCCACAGGTCCGGTTATCACTGATTCATCCATATCAGCCGCCAACACACTTATCACTGTCAGTACGGATGTGCTTAATGTGACAATTGATCGCCTCGGTGGTGACATCGTTTATATTTCTTTGCCTGAGCATCTCACTCGACTCGAGAGCCCGGATGAGCCATTTGTTTTACTTGAAAACACAGGCAACCGAACATATGTAGCGCAAAGTGGCTTGATTGGTGCAAATGGTATTGATAATACTCAACGGCCACTGTACTCAGCGTCTGCTACTACTTATCAGTTACCCGAGGGCCAAGATGACCTGCTGGTTGATCTCACTTATGTCGATGCCTTTGGCGTCCAGGTAATCAAGCGCTTTAGTTTTCAACGCAGCGACTATCTTATAAACATCAGTTTTAACGTTGACAACAACACTGGTACTCCTTGGAGTGCTAATTTATTCGGCCAGATCAAGCGTGGAACCTACGCAGATCCTACTCAGGCCAGCGGATTCGGCATGGCTAGCTTTCTTGGGTTTTCAACCAGATCACCCACCGATAATTATTTGAAAATTCCTTTTTCTGACATCAATGAAACTTCTCTATCTCATGATATCGATGGTGGCTGGGTTGCCCTGAGCCAGCATTATTTCATTTCGGTTTTTGTTCCCCCTGCGGAGTCTAGAAACTCTTTTTCTTTCCGGCGCAACAACCTTAATGAATACATTGGCGGATTTACGACCCCTGCCTTTACTATTGAACCTGGTAGTGCCTGGTCTCAAGAGATCGGGTTTTATGCGGGGCCAAAAGACCAATACCGTCTTGGAGAAATAGCACCTTGGTTGGACAGAACTATCGACTACGGTTGGTTGTGGTTTGTCGCTTCCCCTATCTACTGGTTGTTAACACAGATCAACAGCGTTGTTGATAACTTCGGCTGGTCTATTCTAATCCTGACCGTCATTGTAAAAGCTATGTTTTTCAAGCTATCTGCTACCAGTTACCGCTCTATGGCAAATATGCGTCGTGTTATGCCGAAAATGAATCAACTCAAAGAGCGATATGGCGACGACAAAATGAAGCTGCAGAAAGCCACCATGGAGTTGTATAAAAAGGAAAAGATAAATCCTTTTGGCGGTTGTTTGCCCATGCTTGTTCAAATGCCCGTATTTATCGCACTTTATTGGGTTCTGCTCGAAGGCGTAGAGTTACGTCATGCACCTTGGCTGCTTTGGATCAACGACTTGTCGGTTATGGATCCCTACTTTGTGCTGCCATTACTGATGGGAGCTTCCATGTATGTTCAGTTTATGCTGAACCCTGTGCCACAAGACCCGATGCAAGCCAAAATCATGAAGTTTATGCCTGTGGTAATGACGGTGTTCTTCTTGTGGTTCCCCGCTGGTTTGGTTCTGTACTGGCTCGCTAACAGTGTGTTGGGCATAGCCCAGCAGTGGTACATCACTCGCAACATTGAAGCTGAGTACGAGGCAAAGGAAGCTGCCAAAAGCTGATAACTACTATGCACATATCAACGCTGTCAGCATCCGATTCGGATACGATTTGCGCGATTACCACGCCGCCAGGCCGCAGCGGCGTGGGTATAATTAGAGTATCCGGTCCAGCTGTCACGCGTATCGCCAACCAATTGCTTCACTTTGACCCCAAGCCTCGCTTT
Organism: Rhodoferax sp. OV413; assembly: GCA_943330915.2. Taxonomy (GTDB): domain Bacteria; phylum Pseudomonadota; class Gammaproteobacteria; order Pseudomonadales; family Pseudohongiellaceae; genus Pseudohongiella. Next base: position 75,264 of record CALQJO020000003.1, read on the forward strand.
GCACATTACTGCCCGTTTTTTGAATCAACTGAACATATCTTGGATCAAGGGATAGCCTTGTTTTTCCCAGGTCCGAATTCATTCACGGGTGAGGATGTACTGGAATTACAAGGGCACGGGGGTTACTTTGTACTTGATAACCTCCTTCAAACAGTGATGGCTGCTGGTGCCAGGCTCGCAAGACCCGGGGAATTCACTGAGCGCGCTTTCCTGAATAACAAAATAGATCTTGCACAAGCTGAAGCGATTGCAGACCTTATTGACAGTGGCTCACGTGAGGCCGCTCGCAGTGCGATGAGAACTCTTCAAGGCGAATTCTCGCGGCTCATTGAAAGGCTAGCTGAATCAATCGTTCATCTGAGGGTGTATCTGGAAGCCTCTATTGATTTCACCGATGAAGAGATCGATTTCCTCAGCGAAGGCCGGACATCAGATAGGTTGAAAGAGGTCATTAATCAACTTGATGACGTTCTGGCTCAGGCAAGGCAGGGAGCTTTGATCCGCGAGGGAATGTCTGTAGTAATCGCCGGAAAACCCAACGCCGGAAAGTCGAGTCTTTTAAATGTACTTGCAGGAAAAGATACCGCAATTGTGACCGATATCGCGGGCACCACACGGGACTTGCTGAGTGAACAAATTAACCTGGACGGTATGCCTTTACATGTTACAGATACGGCTGGATTACGTGAAAGCAGAGATATTGTGGAACAAGAAGGCATTCGCCGCGCCTTATCTGCCGTAAAAGCTGCTGATCGCATTTTGTTAATGGTTGATTCGAGTAAAGAGACCGTTGACCAGCATAATTTAGCTGCTTATCTGTCGAGTCCTGGTTTTGGTGAACTAGCCCAAAATCTAGATATTTCGAGAGTCACTATTATTCAAAATAAGGCGGATTTGACCGGGGCAGAAGCGTTATTTATAGCATCGGCGAACGCTTCAGAACCTGCAGTGATCAAACTTTCCGTCAAACATAAGTCCGGAATTGGATTGTTAACTCAGCACCTGAAAGACTGCATGGGATTTCAGGCAACACGTGAGGGCGGATTCATAGCCAGGCGACGCCACCTTGACGCCTTGTCTAAGGCCAGACAATGCCTATTACAAGCAAAATTTCAATTGGATCAGCATGGCGCAGCTGAACTGGTTGCCGAAGATTTACGTCATGCACACCAATACTTAGGCGAAATAACAGGACAGTTCTCCACAGATGAACTTTTGGGCAGGATTTTTTCCAGTTTTTGTATCGGAAAATAGCTGTGGTTAATATGATCAAAAACTGTGCATATCCCCCACCAATCTGTGCATAACTTTGAATGAAAAAAAACATTATTAGTCGCTGTGGACAACTATGACTTCTGCACACAGGCTGCTCTCAGCTTGACAGCAGTTTCACAAGAGCTTTTGCACTCCTTTATACATATCCTAACTATATGTTTTTGTTTTAAAAATTGAGGTTCTCTACAGAAAATTCATTAACCATTAGTAATAACATCATTAAGTGTTTATTTTTATTTATATAAAAATATTAATAACTTAAATCAGTATTTCAATTATTTTGACTTGTGGATATTTTCCATATTTGTGATTTAAATTTACCTCTCTGCCCTTATACTTGTGCACCTTTCAAAGTTTGATTAATTCTGAAGAAGTTCTGCTATGGACTACGCCAAACGTTACGACGTAATTATTGTTGGAGGTGGACACGCGGGAACCGAGGCTGCGTTAGCCGCCGCGCGTATGGGTGTAAAAACCCTGCTGCTGACTCACAATATTGAAACACTGGGTCAGATGTCCTGTAATCCCGCTATTGGTGGCATTGGAAAAAGCCATTTGGTTAGAGAAATTGATGCGCTTGGTGGTGCCATGGCCAAGGCTGCAGATTTGGCTGGTATCCAGTTTAGAATTCTAAACAGCAGTAAAGGCCCAGCTGTCAGAGCAACACGAGCTCAGGCAGACAGAGTTTTGTATAAGGCTGTTATTCGCAACATGTTGGAAAACCAAGTTAATCTGGATATTTTTCAACAAGCAGCTGATGATCTCATTATTGAACAAGACAGAGTCGCTGGTGTAATAACGCAAATGGGAGTTCGTTTTTTTGCGTCGAGAGTAGTTTTAACCACTGGAACGTTTCTGGGCGGAAAAATACACATCGGTCTTGAGAATTCCGCCGGTGGCAGGGCGGGTGATCCACCGTCAATAAAACTTGCACAGCGCTTGCGGGAATTACCCTTCAATGTGGGACGTCTAAAAACAGGGACACCACCCCGCATTGATGCGCGCTCTGTTGATTTTTCAGTCATGCAGGAGCAGTTGGGTGATACCCCTCTTCCAGTAATGTCCTTCCTTGGGAAAGTAGAAGATCACCCGCGACAAGTGCCTTGTTACATCACCAGCACAAATGAAAAAGTACATGAAATCATCAGAGGGGGATTGGATAGATCACCGATGTACACCGGGGTTATTGAAGGATTGGGCCCACGATATTGCCCGTCTATTGAAGACAAAGTAATGCGTTTTGCTGACAAGAGTTCACATCAGATTTTTGTAGAGCCCGAAGGTTTAACGACCCACGAACTCTATCCAAATGGAATATCTACGAGCTTGCCTTTTGATGTTCAGATTGCATTGGTTCGTCAGATCAAAGGTTTTGAAAACGCACATATCACACGTCCAGGTTATGCCATCGAGTATGATTTCTTTGATCCCCGTGAATTGCATTATTCGCTGGAAACACGATTTATCAAAGGCTTGTATTTTGCGGGTCAGATTAATGGCACCACGGGTTACGAAGAGGCTGCCGCACAAGGACTTCTTGCCGGCATAAATGCAGCACTTGCAGCCAAAGAACTTGAAAGCTGGTGTCCGCGTCGTGATCAGGCCTATATCGGTGTTCTAGTTGATGACCTGATCAGCCTGGGAACTAATGAACCGTATCGAATGTTTACCAGTCGTGCTGAATACCGATTGTTATTGAGGGAAGATAACGCGGATATTCGCTTGACCAGCCTGGGCCGCGACATGGGTCTGGTTGACGATCACCGATGGGATGTTTTTTGCAAAAAACAGGAGAGCATCTCCATAGAACTTCAACGCATCAAAACGATCTGGGTACAGCCTGGTACCGATCGTGCAGACGCAATGAATGCGTTGTTGGACAAGCCTGTTACCCGCGAATACAGTCTTGCTGATCTGCTGTCGAGGCCAAATGTGAATTACCTGCAAATGGAGGCTGCTTTGAAAGGTACCTCCGGCGAACTGCCTGAAATAGATCCGCTTGTGTCTGAACAGATTGAGATTCAACTTAAGTATCAGGGGTATATCAACCGTCAGGAAGA